>JAZNCR010000024.1:0-2438 GCA_045587605.1 Eubacteriales bacterium | reverse complement strand
ATGAACCGATTGACATTCAACGAAGAACGCTGCAAGGGCTGCGGACTTTGCGTTACTGCCTGTCCGAAGAGCTTGCTTGAGCTTGCATCTGACAAGATCAATGCCAAGGGATATCATCCCGCGCGACTGATCGAGGGCGGCCAGGAAAAATGCATTGCCTGCGCACTCTGTGCCACCATGTGTCCCGATGTGGTGATCAAGGTCGAAAAGAACATCGAACAGTAAACAAAGACAAAATCAATATCAACTGAAAGGAAATAATATAAAATGGCAAAGGTATTAATGAAGGGCAACGAAGCCGTTGCCGAAGCCGCGATCCGTTCGGGCTGCCGCCATTATTTCGGTTATCCGATAACACCTCAGACCGAAATTGCCGAATACATGGCAAAGAGAATGCCCAAGGTGGGCGGTCTTTGTCTTCAGGCAGAAAGTGAAATATCCGCTATCAACATGGTAATGGGTGCCGCCGCATCGGGAGTCAGAGTTATGACATCCTCCTCTTCCCCCGGAATCTCGCTCAAGGGCGAGGGAATAAGCTACATAGTCGGCTGCGACCTGCCCTGCCTTGTTCTCAACGTACAGCGCGGAGGTCCCGGACTTGGCGGTATTCAGCCCGCACAGTCTGACTATAATCAGATGACAAAGGGTCTCGGCCACGGCGATATGCATATGCTCGTAATCGCTCCCTCCACCATTCAGGAGATGGCATCGCTTACCGGTAAGGCGTTTGATCTTGCCGATAAGTACCGTATGCCCGCAATGCTTCTCGCAGACGGCGCACTCGGTCAGATGATGGAGCCCGTTGATCTCGACGGTATCTCTTCCGATTCACTTCCCGAGAAGCCCTGGGCTGCATGCGGTCATGAAAATAAGCGCAAAAAGAACATTATCAATTCGCTCTATTTAGATCCGGGAGATCTCGAAAAGACCAACATCGAGCGTTTTGAGCGCTACCGCGTAATCGAGGAAAACGAAGTTATGTACGAAGAATACATGACAGACGATGCCGATATCTGCCTCGTTGCATACGGCATTACCTCGCGTATCTGCAAGACCGCAGTTGCCGAGGCTCGCAAGATGGGCATCAAGGTCGGACTTTTCCGCCCCATCACCCTTTGGCCCTATCCCAAAAAACAGCTTGCCGCATTGGCCGACAAGGTGTCCTCCTTCCTCGTAGTCGAGCTCAACATGGGCCAGATGGTGGACGACGTCAAGGTTGCTACAAGCTGTAAAAAACCGGTCGAATTTTTCGGACGCACCGGCGGAATCATGCCCACGCCCGAGGACGTTGTTAACGAAATTGTCAAGCTTTCCGGAGGTGCAAAATAATGTCAGTAGTATTTGATAGACCGAAATCCCTTTCCGACGTACCGAACACCTATTGCCCCGGCTGTACTCACGGTATCGTACACCGCCTTGTAGCCGAGGTTATCGATGAGCTCGGAATCGAGGGCAAGACCATCGGCGTTGCACCCGTCGGATGCTCTGTATTTGCATATAACTTCTTTGAGTGCGATATGATCCAGGCCGCACACGGACGTGCCCCTGCTGTTGCCACCGGTGTCAAGAGATCACATCCCGACAACATCGTCTTTACCTATCAGGGCGACGGCGACCTTGCAGCAATCGGTACCGCTGAGACGGTACATATAGCTGCCCGCGGCGAAAATGTAACCATCATCTTCATCAACAATGCTATCTACGGTATGACCGGCGGACAGATGGCGCCCACCACTCTGCTCGGTCAGGTAACCACCACCTCTCCTTACGGACGTAAGAGAGAGATCCAGGGTACACCCGTTCACGTTTGCGAAATGCTTTCCACTCTTGACGGACTTGCATATGCAGAGCGTGTTGCGGTCAATAATCCCAAAAACGTCAAGGCCGCAAAGCGTGCCATCAAAAAGGCGTTCCAGAATCAGATCGACAAGAAGGGCTTTTCCATCGTTGAGGTCCTTTCCACCTGTCCCACTCAGTGGGGTATGACTCCCGAAGAGGCACTCAAGTGGGTTGATACCGATATGATGCCCGTTTATCCCCTCGGAGTTTATAAGGACATCGATGCAAAGGAGGAAGAAGCAAAATGACAAAGAGTCTTCTTTTAGCAGGCTTTGGCGGACAGGGAATACTGTTTGCCGCAAAGCAGATCGCCGCACTCGGCATGGATCTTGATAAAAACGTAACATGGCTTCCTTCCTACGGACCCGAATCCCGCGGCGGTACCTCGAACTGCTCGGTTATCATCTCCGATGAGGAGATCGGCTCGCCCATCGTAAACCGTCCCGACTGCCTCGTGGTATTCAATCTGCCCTCCTTCGATAAGTTTATCGGCGCAGTTGCACCCGGCGGAGAGGTTTTCGTAGACTCCACTCTCGTATCCCGCGAGTGCGTGCGCGACGGTATCAAGGCATACTATATCCCCGCTACCGGACTTGCCG
>JAZNCR010000023.1:0-3162 GCA_045587605.1 Eubacteriales bacterium | reverse complement strand
AGACGGGCATACTCAGCCGCTCGATATTTTTTTCGGCGTCCTTGCTCGTATTGACAGCCTCCGGCGTTGTGTAGGTTGGCACGACCTGCATCAGTGCTTGCTTGGCAGCGAGGTCGTCTCCCTCTTCTACTGCACTGCGCAGGATTTCGAGCTTTTCGAGAAGCTCTCGATAAGACAGCGGTTCGTCGCGCTCGATAAAGATCAAATTGTTTTCGGTCTTGTCCATTTCCTCAGTGCGGATGAGCAGCTCCTCATAGAGCTTTTCACCCGGACGAAGACCGGTTTCCACAATATCAATATCACGGTAGGGCTCATATCCGCTCAGCCGGATCATGGTTTCGGCCAATTCGAGGATACGCACCGATTTACCCATATCCAGGACAAACAGCTCGCCGTTCTTTGCCATCGCACCCGACTGCAGGACAAGCTGGCTAGCCTCGGGAATGGTCATGAAGTAGCGGATGATCCGCTTATCGGTCACGGTAACGGGGCCGCCGTTTGCAATCTGCCGCTTAAAGAGCGGAACGACCGAGGCTGCACTTCCGAGCACGTTACCAAAGCGAGTCGCGCTGAATGCCGTTCCGGAGCCGTTTCGGCTGTGGCTCTGCACGATCATCTCGCAGAAGCGCTTGGTTGCACCCATGACGTTCGTGGGATTGACCGCCTTATCGGTGGAGATCATAATGAATTTTTCCACACCGTACTGCTCGGACAGTTCAACCACGTTCAGGGTACCGAACACGTTATTCTTAAGTGCCTCGCAGCAGTTATGCTCCATCAGCGGGACATGCTTATGCGCTGCCGCGTGTAAAACGATCTGCGGACGGTGATTGGCGAATACCGTCTCAAGTCCGCGCTTATCGCAAACAGAAACGATCTCAATAGAGACCGGACAAAGCTCTTTTCCGTGTGTCAGGCGTAGTTCCTGATGAATATCGTACGCTCCGTTTTCGCAAACGTCGAGGATGATAAGCTTCTTTGGCTTCATGAGCGCAATCTGGCGGCATAACTCTCCGCCGATCGATCCGCCGCCGCCTGTGATCATGACGACCTTGTCGCAATAATACGCATTGGTCTTCGCGTCACAGCAATGCACGGTCCTGCGGAAAAGCAGCTCCTCAATATCAAACTCGCGCATATGGCGCTTACCTTTATCCGCCGTCTGCATCATCGGGTAATCGTACACCTTGACAGCGCAGCCTGTCCGACTGTAATGCTCGTACAGATCCTTTAACTGCTCCGACTCCATGCGAGGGAGCGCAAACACAATCTCCTGTATCGAAAAACGGCTTATACTGTCCTCAATCGACGCATCTCCCGCCAATACCGGCAAACCGAAGATTTCCCGCCCGATTTTAGAATGGTCAATATCAATAAAGCAGCAGGGCTGATAAAGTGCTCTGGGATTCTTAAGCAGCTCCTCGGCAAGCATAGCACCGACCTTTCCCGCACCGACGATGGCAATACGAATTTTGGTCTGTGCAGGTGTGTTCTGCGTCGTTTCCCCTTCTGCGGTATCGTCAAAATCAATTCCGGTTACAAGTTCAAGCAGCGTGCGAAAGAAAGCAAAGGTCCTTCCACCGCGATTTGCATTAACCGTTTCATAAAAGTACTTATACAGCAAACGAATGGTCAGGGCAAGCAGAAGATTAAAGGAAATGATCGAGAATGCACGGACAAAAGAAATTTTCTCAATCGGGAGAAGCATTTCCATCACATAATACAGAACGCCGGCGAATGCATCGGCAGCGATCAGATAGATATATGCGGAGGGAGAGCCGTATCGCCAGATTTGCCGATAAACACCGAATAAAATCCGGCATCCCGTCACGATAATCACCGAAAGGAGAAGATGGATTGCGAAAAGAGGCCCGCTAAAGGGAATTTCACGGCTCGGACTGACAACCAGCATAAAAAAGTCAACCGCGAGCAGCAGAATCAAATCGTAGGCAACAATCGGCAAATGACCGCGTCTGCGCGGCATTTCAGCCCCACGCTCATTTTGCACAACAGCTTTATTTTTCATCTGTACCCTTACTCCTCAAGTTCATAAAAAAGATCCAGAACCGTTTTCTGGGCAGCGGCTTCATCAATATGGTATTCCACGTACTCTGCTTCTTTCGTTGCCTCTCCCGCCAGCGTCACCGTTCCCATATACGTATATTCCTGCAAGCGTTCAAGTATCAGCGAAAGCTGATTGACCGTACAGCTGGAAACGGTATATTCACTGACCTCGCGCATCGTATCCAGGGGTTCGCCGGGATCGGTTTCGGTATAGCGTGTGAAGAGTGCGTTGATATACTGACGCTGACGCTCCATGCGGCCGAGGTTACTCTGCTCGGCATCGTCATTCCGCCAGCGCACAAAGGTCAACGCCTGGTCTCCGCGCAGTGTCACCGCGGTTCCTTTGACAAAGCTCTCACCAAGTGCGGGGAAATCCTCTTCAAGCGTCACAGGCACACCGCCTACGCTGTCGTTGAGGATGGCAACCGCATCCATGGTCATCGAAAAATAGTGATCGACCCGGATACCGTAGAGCAGATTTTCCACGGCTGCTACCGTATTCCGGCATTGCATTTTCCCCGGCGTTCCATAAGTATGCGCAAGTGCGATCTGCGCATTGAACACGCCGTAGGTTGTACCGTCGTCATCAAGCTGCTCAATATCGGTCATGGTATCGCGGTTGATATGCAGGATACGGAACTCTTTATTGCGCTTATCCATCACAAGCAGAGCAATAAAGTCCGCCTGCGCAGAATCACTTTGCGTTCCGTCCGGAAGCACGATGGAGTCTATACCCAAAATCAAAAGCGACTCCAGATCCATCTTGGGCGAATACCAGCGGTTTTCGTAAAAGACCCGGGAATCCCCCGAATCACTGTACATCGGTTCATCCGGCTCGTTCGCCGTCAGAATCGTTTTCTCAAGCAGACCAAAGCAAAAAATCAGAGAAACGGCAAATACAAGCAAAACAACGATGATCAGAATCCCTTTCCTCTTATCCGTTCGCTCCATTTTCCGTTTCTCCTTTCGATTATTTCAGGCAAAAAATCAAGCTGCCGTACGGCGGCGAAGCTTAATCACGCAAAGGACTGCTCCTGCGCTGAACAAAACCGCACCGATAATTGCGGGGAACAGATACGGGCTGACACCGGTATGCGG
>JAZNCR010000022.1:0-5615 GCA_045587605.1 Eubacteriales bacterium | reverse complement strand
CCCCCCGCAGGCGTCCTCCCCTTCCCGCTCTCTTTACTTTTGCCTTGCGGAATGATAGAGACGCGGGCGGCGGGCGCCCCCGGGATCAAACAAAAATAACCGTAAGGGAGCCTTGGTGCGCCCGCTGTCGGTTCCGCGGTTATTTCTACCGGCCGAATTTTGTCTCGCTCCTTCGCGAAGCGATCCGTAGTCAAACGTTTTTTCGGAAGCAGTTATTTTTCACCCGATTTTTCCGAAAAATTCACAAAATGTTCTTTAACTGCTGCCGACTTATTGCTATAATAAAAAAAATATTATGTTCACGTCTTGGAAATAATTTATTCACTGAATTAAATAAAGGAGGCTCGGATGGAGAGACTCTGGGAAAACATTAAGCTCAATCTCGGCCGTGCATACAAAAGCGTCCGTTACGGCAAAAAGCAATATATCAGCTTTTTCATTGCCGTTTTTCTGATGCAAAGCTTTTTCTGGCTTCTGATGCTCACGCAGGATGCGCAAATCGCACAAATGCGGCAGAATGCCGAGGAAAACTACGATTATCATATCTCGGTGAGCGGCATGACGCAGGACCAGGCGATCAGACTGCAGAACGGCTCTTACGTCGTATTCACCAACGACAAGGTATACGAAATCGTGCGCGGCGATGAGATCCCCACGCCCTACGGCGGGAAAACCTATACCCTTTACGTCAGCCTCGTCAAGGAAAGCATTGACAGCAAGCTGCGTATCTTTGAGCGGAAATATCTGAATCCTTTGCGCGAATCGGCATCGAACCCCGAGCAGCTCCGCATCAGCTACTCCCCTCTGCTCACCCTTGACGACGATATTGCCGCACTCCGCGCGCCCTATATCGGCGGTGCGCTTCTCTTCGCGCTCGTTGCCGTCCTTGTGCTGATGCTTCTCTACAATATCCGCATCAATCACTATAAATTCATGTACGGCATCTATATGTCCTTCGGTGCCGATTACAAAAAACTGCTTTATACCGCCGCATGGGAGCTGATCACCGTGTCGCTGATCACCCTTGCACCCGCACTTGTCTTTTCCGGCATTGTCCGCTTCGTGCTGGCCAAGCTGCACGGCGGTCTTTTCTGGGTCTCGCTTGGCACCATCCCCTTCGTTTTTCTGCTCAATATCGGCATTATCTTCGCGGCGGTTGCCCTTCCGATGCGCTTCGTCTCGGTGCGTCAGCCCGTCGATCTTCTCTCTGCGCAGGACAACGCCAATCTTGTCACCTCTCCCCGCCGTTCGCTTAATGTTTTCACCCGGCGCTTCCCCCGCCGTTACGAAACCGTCTCGCTCTGGCGTTACCGCCGCTATTATGCCGGCCTTCTCCTCTCCTCGGTTGTTTTTGCCGCGATCAGTATCTCGGTGCTCTATCTCACCCAAACCCATAACGACCGCGCTGAGGCACCGATCATCTCCTATACCATCGAGCGGGAGCGCGGCATTGACATCGACTGCCCGCCCCTTCTTCTGGGCACGGAGGGCGTGGAATATCTGAATTACACCTATGATCTGGGGTCACTCCCCCTGCGCTCCGCCCATCTGCTGATCCCGTCCGAGCGCGTCCGTCCCCTTGCCGCATTCAAATATTACGTCAGCAGTCAGGTACAGGGAACGGCCGCTGAGGCCACCGAAATCGAGGGGTACCGCGCCACCAACTACGCACAATTCACGGCACTTGATGCGGGCGTTGTGGAATCGCTGAAGAAAATGGCGGCCGCCTCGGGCGGACGCATCACCATCGAGGGCGACCTCGACGCGGTGCTCTCCACCCCGGGCACGGTTGTCGTCACCGACTCGATCTACAACGCACAGCGCTTTACCATCATGCCGGGCGACAAGCTGCAGTTGGCCCTCCATACACGCAGCGCACGCCCGATCGACGCAAATATCAGCAAAAACAAAGAGGTTCTGCGCCAGCAGCTCCGCTGGTATGATTTTGCGTATACCGACCTCACAGTCGGTGCCGTAATCCGCGGCATGCCTGCCGAAAAAAATATCGTCCTCGGTCTCTCGGTCCCCGACTGCGCCGCAATTCTCGGTGAGGATCCGAAGATCACCAAGCTTGAGATCGTGACCGATCCGACACTCGACTTCGCGGGGCAGACCGCACTTGACACACAGCTTGAGGCGATCTTCGCCGTCTTCGACGATTGCGCGGTCACCGAACACAACGTCTACGAAGCGCGCGACCTGTCCGCGCGTGCCGGAACGGGAACTCTCCTTATCGTCGTGTCGGCCATGATCCTGGTTTTCTTCCCCCTCGTCTGCTTCTTCTCCCAGCTCCTCTTCTACAGCAAGCGCGAAAAGGAATTCCTTCTTCTGCGTGCGCTCGGGGCGGTAGACAGCGAAATCCGCCGCATACACCGCGTCGACGGCCTGCTCCTCTCAGCAGCAAACTTCTTTCTCTCCCTCGGCATGAGCTTCTTCTTCAACTGGATCGTGTATATGTGCTGCAACAGCTGGCTGCCCGCCCTCTCCATCCTCGACGGCAGCGTGCGCCATACCTTTACCATCTCCTCCGCCATGCTGATCGTCGCACTCATCATTTCCCTGCTCTGCGGATTCCTCTCCGCCGAGATTCCCTATCATCGCTTTATTGCCCGTCAGAAAAGGCTCTCCTCCCGCGCAGACAACCTCTGACGCATCAAATCCGCAGAAAGGATGCTTTCCCTCACCGAAAGCCAATTCGAAATTATGGATGATATCCGCATTATTCTCGAAGCGAGAAATGTAATCAAGCAATACCGCCAATACGACACCACCGTGACTGCGGTCAACCGCGCCTCTCTGCGGGTTGCGGACGGTGAATTCGTTGCCATTATCGGCACGTCGGGCTCGGGCAAAAGCACCTTCCTGCAGCTCTGTGCAGGACTCGACCGTCCAAACGCCGGTAACATCTTCATTCGCGGCAACGAAATCACCGCTATGAAAGCCGACGAACTGAGCCGCTTCCGCGGTAACTACATGGGCATGATTTTCCAGAACCACAACCTCATCCCGCAGTTCACTGCACTCGAGAACATCCTCATTCCCACCACCATGTGCGACAAGCCCGATTATTCCTACCAAGAGCACCTCAAACGCCTGATCGCCACACTCGGACTGGGAGATCGCCTGCACCACCTTCCCTCCGAGCTCTCGGGCGGTCAGCAGCAGCGCGTGGCCATTGCCCGCGCACTGATCAATATGCCGCAGGTGGTCTTTGCCGACGAACCGACCGGAAACCTTGACCGCGCAAATGCAGACGAGGTGCTGGAGCTTCTTCTGACCCTGAAGCGCCAGATCGGCCAGACGCTGGTGATGGTGACGCACGATATGCAGATTGCCGAACGCGCCGACAGGATCTATCGGATGGATAACGGTGAGCTGACACCGTACAGATAAGAAAAAATGAGGGTGCCGCGCAAAGCGCGGCACCCTCATTTTTGTCATTTATTTGATTTCGATCATCGACTCGTCCCACATCTCGGGTGCTTCATAGCCGAGCAGGTTGACCATGGTTGCGGCGACGTTGGAAAGGCCGTAGGAACCGTCGGCTTTGAGCGTATAGCGATCAGCGGAATAGTTATCGTAAATAATGCAGGGCACGGGGTTGAGCGTGTGGCTGGTCTTCGCCTTGAGGTTGCCGGCCTTGTCGGTCTTGGGCAGGCCGGTCTTTTTGTCAAGCTCACACATCTCGTCTGCATTGCCGTGGTCCGCCGTGATGAGTGCGGCACCCTTGAGCTTGTCAAGCACGGCAAGGATACGGGCAAGCTGAATGTCAAGTGCCTCGACCGAGCAGCGGGTAGCGGCAAGCGAGCCGGTGTGACCAACCATATCGCCGTTCGGGAAGTTAACGCGCAGATAGCGGTACTTACCGCTCTGCAGGCACTCGATGAGCTTATCGGTGATCTCGGCACACTTCATCCAGGGACGCTGTCCAAACGGCCCCACGTCAGAGGGAATCTCAATGTAGGTTTCAAGCTCCTCGGAGAACTTGCCCGACTTGTTTCCGTTCCAGAAATAGGTCACGTGACCGTACTTCTGCGTTTCGGAAATGGCCAGCTGGTTGACACCTGCATCGGCCAGATATTCGCTCATCGTGTTGGTAATCTCGGGCGGGTTGACAAGGTAGCGGGAGGGGATATGCAGGTCACCGTCGTACTCGAGCATACCGGCGTAGATCACCTTGGGATGACGGACGCGGTCGAACTTGGTAAACTCGGCATCGTCAAATGCCTTCGAGATCTCGATCGAGCGGTCGCCGCGGAAGTTATAGAAAATGAAGCTGTCGCCGTCCTCAACCGTGCCGACGGGAGTGCCGTTCTCGGCAATGACAAAGGGCGGGAGATCCTGGTCGATTACACCGTATTCGGCACCGTAGGTATTGATTGCCTCAGCGGCAGATGCAAACTGACGGCCCTCGCCGAGCACATGGGTCTGCCAGCCGAGCTCGACCATATGCCAGTCTGCCTCGTAGCGATCCATGGTGATCTTCATGCGGCCGCCGCCCGACGCGATCTTGACGTCGAAGCTTGCGTCGCGCAGCTCGGAAAGGAATGCCTCAAAGGGCTCAACGTAATCAAGTGCCGACGTCTCGCCGACGTCGCGTCCGTCAAGCAGAATATGCACGCGAACACGGCCGACACCCTCTTCCTTGGCGCGGACGAGCATGGCCTTGAGGTGATCAAGATGCGAGTGAACGTTACCGTCCGAGAAAAGGCCGAGGAAATGGAGGGTGGATGCGTTTTCCTTTACCCCCGCGATCAGCGTCTTCCAGGTGTCCGACGCAAACATTTTTCCGCTCTCGATCGACTGGGAGACCAGCTTTGCTCCCTGTGCAAAGACCTGACCTGCACCGAGTGCGTTGTGTCCGACCTCGGAGTTGCCCATGTCGTCGTCCGACGGCAAACCGACGGCGGTACCGTGTGCCTTGAGCGAAACCATGGGATAATCCTTCATCAGGCGGTCAAGGGTGGGCGTGTACGCCTCGGTAACGGCGTTGCCTGCTCCTGCGGGCGCAATACCGATACCGTCCATGACGATGGTCAGCACGGGACCTTCAATGCCCGCAAAGGTCGAGAGAGGGGTAAGTTTAGTATTCATAAAGCGATGATCCTCCGAATTTCTTTGATCACGGCACCGTATAAAGGCCGCGTTTATCCATATACTTATATAGTATACCCATTTTTCGCCAAATAATCAAGGGGTGAGTAAAAACTTGTCGGAAATTTTTTTCTTTTTCCCCGCGCGCTTCCTGTGCAGTTTGACAAAAAGTTCCGATATAAGAATTTTAATCTGTTCGTTCCCCTTTCTTTGTCAATATTTATTCCGCTATCGGAAATCGTTTTTCTTGACAAAGCGCCGTTATCGTGTTATAATGAGATGAATTTGTATATCTTGCGGAAAGGACACAAAAAATGGCGGAGCATATGCATAAGGATCACAGAAAACGGGTAAAAACACGGTTTCACAAGTTTGGACTGCGCAGCTTTTCCCCGCATGAGCAGCTTGAAATGCTGCTGTATTATTCGATTCCGCAGGGTGATGTCAATCCGCTTGCCCATATTCTGATGGATCGCTACGGATCGCTTGCCGCGATCGCCGATGCCCCCTATGAGGAGCTT
>JAZNCR010000021.1:0-2214 GCA_045587605.1 Eubacteriales bacterium | reverse complement strand
GCTTCTGATGCTTTCCTTGATGCGCAAAAGCTGGGTAGCCGATACCGAAAGCTCGTCGACACCGAGCTGAATCAGCGTTTCGGTCAGCGAGGGGTCGGCGGCCAGCTCCCCGCAGACGCCGCACCAGCCGCCCGTGCGGTGAATGGCGGCAGCCGCGCGCTCAATCCAGGCAAGCACCGCGGGATGTGCCCCCACCGCCAGCTCGGCCGTCGCCGCATTCTGCCGGTCAGCCGCAAGGGTGTATTGGGTCAGGTCGTTGCTTCCGATGGAAAAAAAGGCGGCGCGCTCGGCAAACTGATCGGCCAGAATCGCGGCAGAGGGTGTTTCCACCATCATTCCCACCGAAATAGCCTCGTCAATCCTCTCTCCCTCATCCCGAAGTGCCGCCTGTACCCCCTGCAGCTCTCTCATTGCCTCATCAAATTCCCACGGCGAGCCGATCATGGGAAACATCACGGCGATCTGCCCCGGCCGCTCACCCGCCGCACGGCAGATGGCGCGCAGCTGACAGCGGAAAAGCTCTCGCCGGGCAAAGCAGAGGCGGATCGCGCGCAGACCGAGCGCGGGATTTTCCTCGTGCGGAAGTCCCAGATAATCAACCCGCTTGTCGGCACCGATGTCAAGCGTGCGAATGACCAGCATGCCTTCCCCCAGCGCGCGTGCAGCGGCAAGATACGCCGAGAGCTGCTCCTCCTCGCCGGGGGGATCGGTTCGGCCGAGATAGAGAAATTCGCTTCTCATCAGCCCAACCCCGTCAGCCCCGAGCGCAGCGGCACGCTCCGCCTCAACGGGAAGGCCGATATTGGCGCAAAGCTGGATTACCCTGCCCGATCGGGTAACGGCAGGCAGAGAAATCAGCTGCTCCCGCGCGCGCTCGGCACGCACCTCTTCCTCCCGGCGCGACTCGTGTACGGCAATTTGCTCGGCATCCGGATTTACCGTCAGCCTGCCGGTACGCGCGTCAAGCAAAACCGTCTTTCCCTCCAGCGTCACGTCAAGCAGACCAACGCCGACCAGTGCGGGAATCCCCATGCTTCTGGCCAGAATCGCGGTATGCGAGCCGGGACTCCCGGCCCCCGTCACAAAGCCCGCAATGCGCGTGCGGTCAAGGCCGACCGTCTCAGAGGGGGAAAGATCGTGCGCCGCCAGAATAATCGGCTCGCTCCAATCGGGCAGATCGCGTCCTCTCTCCGGCTCGCCGCCGAGAATGTCACACAACCGCGCGGCAATATCGGTAAAATCGGCGGCACGCGCGCGCAGATAGTCGTCATCCATGGCACGAAAGCGGGCGGAAAGCTCCTCTGCCGCCTCAATCACCGCCTCCTCCGCGCCTTCTCCCGCGCCGATCCCGGCAAGCACGAGATCGGTGAAATCCTCGTCTGCCGCGATCATGGCGTGCACGGCAAAAATCTGCGCCGCCTCCTCCCCCACCTCGGTGCGCGATTCGGCATAAAGGGTCTCCAGTGCTGTCTGCGCACGCATCTGCGCTTCGCGGAAGCGCGCCGTTTCTTCCTCAACCGACCCCGCCCCTGCCCGTACGTCCCGCACGGCAGAGGTCAGCAGATGCAGCCGTCCCAATGCCGTTCCGTCTCCGATGCCGACGCCCTGCATCTCTTTTTTCGTTTCGGCTGTCCGCACCCTCAGATCACCTCTTCACAGCGGCGCTTCATTGCCTCTGCCGCCGCTTCTTCGTCGTCTCCCTCAATGCGAAAGAGAAGACTGTCTCCACAGCGCGCGCCAAGGCTCATCAGCGACAAAAGCCGCTTGCCGTCGGCCGTCTTTCCCTTACATTCAACCGAAATTGCCGCCGCATATGCCTTTGCGGCAGACGCCAGAAGCCCTGCCGGCCGCGCGTGTACGCCGTGCTCGTCCTTAATGATATACGTAAATTCCCGCATATCCCTCACCGTCCTTTTTTTATGATCAGCAATATTGTGTGAGATTGGGAGAAAATTATGCGTAAAAATTGCGATTTCGTCCGTCTTGAAATTCGCGGCGGTTTGTGATATACTATTGATAATTAGAAAAATCGACAGGCAGCGGGCGATGAGAATTGTTTCGTCCAAGGTTGATTTTATACGGTATTTGTGCGATAGGTAGCGGGCGATCCCTGATCGCCCCTACGGGTATGCCGACGGTTATATACAAATCCCTTTATGCGCATAAATGCGATAGGGGCGGGACGCCGGGGACGTCGACCCCTACGGCGTGGGG
>JAZNCR010000020.1:0-4615 GCA_045587605.1 Eubacteriales bacterium | reverse complement strand
GTAAGCCTGATACGATATATAATACGTTCTATCGCCGTCTGACAGCTGTAAAATACAGCGCATGGAAATACATTCTTCTCCCGTTATGGCAAGAACGGGAACGATCGAATCATAAGGATATTCTTCGGGAATCGGCTCGTCAATCACGCTGAAGTAATTCTGATCGTACTGCTGATAGTAGATCACAAAATCCTTCGGCGGATCGTCCGTATAGGCGTTGCCTGCGCTGTTCAGCGTGCGGATCGTGCAGAAATAGTAGCATCTGGACTGCGTTCTCAGCCAGAACAGTACTTGCGCGTTTTGGTTCGGGATTAGCTCTGCCTGCTGTGCGGGATCATACTGTCCGCGAGCACGGTTGATCTCGTTTGCAGGTTCTGCGCGAATGTTTCTCCATTTGTATTCATATTCATAGTCTTCTTTGTAGGTGTATTCACCCATATAGCCGGAATAAAGTACGTCATTCTGCGTTCCGTCCGTCAGGGTAAATCGTACCGTGGCGTACATGATGTTTCCGCTTTCATACAAGTAGTCGATAACTTCAAAATCCGTATAGGAAAAGTCGGGAGCTTCAAATTCGGTTTTCGTTACCTGCATTGTTTCAGCGTCAACGCCCTGGCCGAAATAGACAAGAGGAAGCTCTTCTTCTGTTTCATAGGTGAGAAGGATTTTTCCGGTTGTCAGCACCGTTATCTTGGGTAGCGAATTCGCTTCCGGTGGGATGAAATTGTCGATATCGGAAGTGTAACTGTGCTTCGGTGTATCATCGACTTTTTCAGCCATTGATTCGGATGAAATTAACAGAATCTTTCCATCCTCACCGCTTTTTGTAATCTCGCAGTACTTCTTCATACCGTCCGTGTCACGGTATATCAAGCCGCGGTTACCTGTTACACCGGGGAAAGACACCTTCAGCAGCATCGGTTCTCCCGCGCCAAGATCAACCGTATGCAAGGTGATAAGTTCTGCAATCTCAAAATTATTATCTCTTACGATTTCAACAATCTCAATTCCGCTAAGGTCTACGTTTGAGGCCACGGCAATGACCTCGCCGTATTCATCGGATGAGACGTCAATCACATCGGACTCCTCATAATCTGAGGGGCGGGTTACGGAAAGTGCGGCGGGGATCTGCTCCAACGCCTCCATCAGCCGCTGTACCTGCACCTCATCCAGCACATCAACGCCCGACGGAGCTTCCATACCAAAGAATCCGTAAGTAAGATATTCTTTTTCACCATCATATATTGCTTCTATCGAAACGAAAATCTCACCGCTTCCGGCACCACCTGTGACATGAAGCAATTTTGCATCCGTAAATCCATCAGGCAGCATGAGTGTTCCGGTAAAGAATTCAGCATCCATATTGGTGGAAAGATATTTTCTGAAATAGAATGTCCGGCTATCATCAAAGAAGAAAATCGTGGGATTTCCGCCGACAGGGGAAGCTGTGAATACCGCTGTTTCCTCGGAATACGGCAGAGTTTCAATCTGAGTCAATGTGATTGCGGGAATTTCCAGATAATTCGGCAGCTCTTTTTGATTGGATGTATCCTCAATCCATCCCAGCTCACGAAGGCTTTCCATTACCGCAGGATCAATATCATCTCTCTCACCGTCGGACAGCTTTTCAATAGAATACACTTCGGTTTGTCCGGGGTATGTCGTCATGATCATGGAAATTTCAATCTTGATCCTATCCCCATCGGTCAGTCCTTCAAAGGATACCGAGTCATCGGCGGCAGTCATTTTGCAGGGAGATGCGGGATTTGCGCCATCGGCATCCATGACAATCACATCACTGCCGTTATCACATTGGAGATAGTATCCCTCTGCATACCAATGCTCATCGGGCAGATCATCCCCCGTCTGACAAGCTACAATCGTACCTGCCAAAACGCACAGCACGAGGCAAACACCGATCAGAATCCGTCCGCGCCGTTTTCCGGAGCCGTAGAGAATATTCTTGAATCGTGCCGTGACTGCACTCTTTTTCGGATTGAAATGGGTCGTCAGAGCACCTCGGCTCCGTCTGCATCTGCGAATAATATCAAGCATGACATCAGCGTATGCGGCACGGGCTTCATCACTGCTTCCGCTGAGCACCTTCTCGTCGCAGGACAACTCCATTTCCATCTCACACCGAAAAGCTGCAATGTGTACCAGCGGATTGAACCAGTAGAACGAACAGGCAATCAGCTCCACAAGCTTCATGTACAAATCGCCCCGCTTGCAGTGCGTGACTTCGTGTGCAAGGGTGCCGACAAGACCGTTTTCGGTAAACGCAATATCGGGAAGAACGATTCTGCGGCGAAAGATTCCGAAGGCGGCTGGAGAGTGAATCCCCGAAGCCACAAGCAAAGTCGGCTTTTTCTTTATTCCGTATTTTTTGCATATGGTACTGAAAATCTGCTGCGTGCGATTGTCCGCCGCTTTTGCGCTGCGCAGAATTTTTCTTGTATAAATGAAATACGATACAAGACTCCATATAAGAAATACTGCCACACCTACGAGATATACGATGCCCGTGATATCAAGAATCTGTCTCAGCGATATCGACTGCTCGGTAGGAGTTTCGATAATAGGTTCCGGGGGAATCACCGGTTCTGCCTGATCTGTGGGAAAAGTCGGCACGTTGCCGGGATTCGTGGGCTCCGCATTCGGCATAGTCGGAAAGGTAGGTAGACTCGGCACAGTCGGAGTCACCACGATATCACCGGGAACAGAGGGCTGACTCGGCGAGACGGTATCTGTGTTTTCCGACGGTGCGGAAGAAAGGTCCTCGGTCTGTACAAGCTCGGTTTCAATCGGAATCTCAATGAGCGTCGGCAAAACTCCGAGGCTAAACGGAAGCGCAAGCCGAAGCATGACGAGTACCCAAATCATGTACCGGCATTTCGCGGTAAATTTGCCTCCGAATACTTTCAGACCGAGAAGCAAAAGCGCGATGAAAAGAGACATTCCAATCGTAATTTCAAATACGCCCAAAACAAGGTTTGTCATGGTTACTCTCCTTTCTTGCGCTTCAACAGTACGGTAAGCTCCTCCAGATCCTTGTCGGAAAGTCCGTCCGTATCCAAAAGTGAAGCAATCATTCTCTTTGCCGAGCCGCCGAAGAAGCGGTTGATCATCGTGCTTTCCTCGCCCTTGCGGTATTCTTTTTCGGAAATAATCGGTGAAAAACGATGCTTATATTCGCTTTTATCGCAGGCAACAAAGCCACGTTCCTCCAGACGTGCGAGCAGTACGTGTACCGTGCCCGATTTCCAGGGGCGAGTCTCGGCGAGTATTTTGGTGATCTCACTCACGTTGAGCGACTTCTCTGCGTGCCACAGTACCAGCATTACCTCAAGCTCCGCATCGGGTATCCGTTCCATCCTAGTTGTTTTCATTGCAAAGCGGCCCTCCTTTAACATTTGTCTACGCTTTTAGTGTATCACAAGCCTCAACAAATGTCAACGGTTTGGGGCGATTTTACAAATACGACATATATATCTTACCAAGAAGCGCGGAATACACTTCCCTGCCGTTTGGATATCCGCTATAACACAAAAAAAGGTTTCCGGTACATAAGCCGCAAATTTTTAATTGTCTCTTCATCTGTTATGGAGAAAGAGTGGAAAATTCCCGCACCTGCGGCAATACAGTCATCATCCATTGCACCTTCGAATATCCCAAGGGCAGCTTCACAAGGGAGAAGATGCTTCGACCGCGAATTCAAGCAAATACGAGTGCGCAAAACGAGAGTACCCGGAAGGCATTGAGCCTTCCGGGTACACCCGCCGGCAAATTCTCCGATAAGGCATCAGGAGAATGCACGGCAAACTTTTTTCTGTCTATTTCAAAAATCCGTTGACAATCTGCGCCTCTGCCTCGGCTTCGGTCAGCCCCAGCGTCATCAGCTTAATCAACTGCTCACCCGCAATCTTACCGATCGCGGCCTCGTGGATCAGGCTTGCATCAATATGATTTGCCGTGATTTCGGGAATGGCAACCACACGGGCGCGGTCCATAATAATGGCGTCACATTCGGTGTGTCCCGCACAGCGGTTGTTGCCGTTGATGGCCGAACGGAAAATCTGATAGGACTCATCACGGGCAACCGAACGGGAAATAACGTTGGCACTGCAGTCCTCGCCGTCAAGATCGACCGTGAAATCGGTTTCGGCGTACTGCTTGCCGTGGGTCATCAGCTTCTCGCGAATGACAAGCGACGCACCGGCGGCAAGCTTTGCCGTCGTGACGCGCTTGGTTGAATCGACGCCCTTGATCTGCGTGGTGTCAAGCTCCATGTGCGAATCCTCGGCCTGCTCGATCACGGTGGTCGGATTCATCAGGCGCTGACCGTTGCCGTCTCCCTCGCCGTAATGGCGCTCAACGTAGTGCACCTTCGCGCCGCGCGCGAGAACGAAGCGGTGGATGCCCGAATGCTCGGCGTCCGCATCGCCGCCGTTGTGGATACCGCATCCGGCAACGATCGTAACGTCGGCATCCTCGCCGATATAAAAATCGTTGTAAACCAGCTCCTTGAGTCCGCTCTGGGAGAGAAGAACGGGAATATGCACGCTCTCATTTTTCGTTCCGGGCTTGATGATGATATCAATACCGGGCTTGTCCG
>JAZNCR010000019.1:0-10195 GCA_045587605.1 Eubacteriales bacterium | reverse complement strand
CCTCTGCCTCTTCCTCCAAGCGGGGAAGGAGCATACGGCTTTTGATGAGCATCAGCTCACTTGCCATAACCAGAAATTCGGTGGCAAGCTCCATGTCAAGTGCCTGTGCGGCGGAGATGTATTCCATATACTGATCGCAGATCAGCGAGATCGGAATGTCGGCGATGTTAACCTTGTTCTTGGCGATCAGCGAAAGAAGCAGATCAAGCGGGCCGTCAAATTGTTCGAGATGATAGGTAATCGGTTCCATAGTTGTCCTCACGAAAAAGCGCCGATAATCCAGTCGGGCATATTGACGAGTTTTCCCATCAGGAAGAAAAGCTTATTTACGATAAAGGAAAGCGGACCGTCGAGCACGCCGAGAAAGAGCAGAAGCATGAGTCCCATATAAATGTACCGTTCGTACTGCATGATGCCGAAGTAGATCTTCTCGGGCAGAAAGATATAGCAAAAGCGCGAGCCGTCGAAGGGGGGGATGGGAATCATATTGAATACGGCCAGCGAGAGATTGAGAAAGACCGATTGAATGAGGAAAATCAGCAAAAGCTCGGCAAAGGTATACCAAAATCCATCAGGCGAAGAGAAAACGAGCAAATCCAATACTGCGGCATAGATACGCAGAAGAATCGTACTGACCAGCGCAAGCAAAAGGTTGGTAAGCGGACCTGCGATACCGACAAGCGCCATATCCCTGCGCGGATTCCTCAGATTCCGGGTATTGACGGGAACCGGCTTGGCCCAGCCGAAGCGGAAGAAAACCATGCATAGGAATCCGATGGGATCAAGATGCTTGAGGGGATTGAGTGTCAGCCGTCCCAGATCGTGCGCAGTCGGATCTCCCAGCTTGTAGGCGGCATATCCGTGTGCCGTTTCATGTGCCGAGAGTGCGAAGAGAATAATCGGCAGGGAGAGAAGAAGGGCGGGCAGGGATTCAATAAACCGTTCAATCATTTCGGATGATAAACTCCTTTTGGGGTATTGGCGTTATTCGTCCCGTGCAACGAGATCGGCATAGGTTTCACGGCGGACGGCAACTCTTGCCTCTCCGCCCGAGAGCAGGATAACAGGCGGGCGGGGAATGCGGTTATAGTTGGATGCCATGGAATAGTTATACGCACCCGTTGAGAGAACGGCAAGAATATCGCCGCGGCGAGCCCGCTGAAGCGGCATATCCTCTCCGAGGAGATCGCCGCTCTCACAACAGCGTCCGGCAAGCGTAACGGTATCGGTTTTGGGCTCAGCGGCACGGTCGGCAATGAGGGCCGTATAGCGGGATTGATAGAGTGCATAGCGCGGGTTGTCGGGCATACCGCCGTCGACCGAAACGTAGCGCTTGAAGCCGGGAATATCCTTGACCGAGCCAACGGTATAAAGGGTCGTGCCGGCGGCGGCCACGAGGGAGCGGCCGGGCTCAAGCAGAATGGTGGGCAGCTTGATGCCGTTTTCGGTACACAGCCGTTTGATGACGAAAGCCATACGCGCAATGGCGTCAGCATAGTCGAGCTGCGGATCAAACTCGGTATAGCGCACGCCGAGTCCGCCGCCAAGGTTAAGCTCACGGCAGACGAAGCCAAGCTCGCGTTCCAGCGAGGCGATAAACGCGGTCATGATTGCCGCGGCGTCAACGAAGGGCTCGATCTCAAAAATCTGCGAGCCGATATGGCAGTGCAGGCCTGCAAGCTCGATGCCGGGCAGGGTGAGTGCTTCGGCGACAATGGCTTTTGCCTGTCCCGTCTCAATGGCGCGGCCGAATTTGGAATCGACGCTTCCTGTGCTGATGGCGCGGTGTGTGTGGGGATCGATGCCGGGACTGATGCGAAGCAGAATCTTTTGCTTCATTCCGCGTTCCGCCGCCATTGACGAGAGGGTGCGCAGCTCGTCCTCGTTATCGACGACGATGGTGCCTACGCCCATATCCAGCGCATCGGTCAGATCGCGGTCGGTTTTATTGTTGCCGTGGAAATAAATCCGTTCGGCGGGAAAGCCTGCGTGCTTGGCCGTATAAAGCTCGCCGCCCGACACGCAGTCGATGCCGAGGCCTTCTTCAGCCGCGATGCGGTACATTGCCGTGAAGCAGAGTGCTTTTGATGCATAAAGCGGTCTTGATTCCGGGCCGAAATGTGCGGAGAGTGCGCGGCGGTAGACACGGCAGTTTTCGCGCACCATGTCCTCGTCGATGATATATGCCGGCGTGCCGAAGCGCGCTGCAAGATCAAGGGCGTCAATGCCGCCGATGGTCAGATGGCCCGCTTCGTTGACTGCCAGATTAGCGTGAAGCATGAAGATATACCTTCTTTCGGAGATTATGTTGATATGTCGGACGGGGGGAGGTAATCCGATCAAAGACGGGCCGCCTGCTTGATCAGGCGCCAAAGCTCGTCTTTTCCTTCGCCCGAATGGGAGGAGAAGGGAAGAATAACGGTATCGGCAGGAATGTCCGGATGCGCGCGCAGACTTTCCATGGCGCGGGCGCGCTCGGTTTTGTTGAGCTTGTCCACCTTGGTTGCCACGACGAGGAAGGGAAGTCCTGCCTCGGTGAGATAATTCAGCATCATGGCGTCATCCGCCGTCACGCCGACCTTGGCGTCGACCAGCTGGAGAACGAGTGCAAGTCGGTCGAGGTTGGGGTTGCGGGTGAAGTAGCCGTCGGTGAGTGCCGACCATTTTGCCTTATCGGCGGGTGCGCGGCGGGCAAAGCCGTAGCCGGGCAGGTCGACGAAGAAGAGCTGCTTGTCAATATCGTAGAAATTGATGGTGATGGTTTTGCCGGGGGATGCGCTGACGCGTGCCAGCGATTTGCGGCCGAGCAGGGTATTGATCAGCGAGCTCTTTCCCACGTTTGAGCGTCCCGAAAAAGCAACCTGCGGCATGGGGTCGGAGCAGAACTGTCTGATTTCTCCCGCGCTGATGCGCAGGTTGGTCTTTTGCAGATTAAGTGCCATGTTTATCTCCTTATTTCGCGTATGCGCGCGGCTGGGAGACCGCGGCGGAGGAATATTCGCTCGGAATGTCGGCTGACCGCTTTTCATGGTCGGCTTCGGCGTCGATGAGCGCCGCGGACAACACCTCGGATGCGGTTTTACAGGGGATAAAGGTCAGTGCCTCGCGTGCGGCGGGATCAATTTCATCAAGATCGCGCAGATTCTCTGCCGGGATGACGACACGCTTGACCCCTGCAGTATACGCCGCCATGGTCTTCTCCCGCAGTCCGCCGATGGCGAGCACGTGTCCGCGCAGGGAGATCTCGCCGGTCATCGCCAGATCTCGGCGAACGGGACGGCCGGACAGTGCGCTGATGAGTGCAGTGACCATGGTGACACCGGCCGACGGACCGTCCTTCGGCACGGCACCCTCGGGAAAGTGGATATGTAAATCTTTGTTTTTGTAGAAATCAGGATCGACGCCGTATTCGCGAGCGACCGAACGGATATAGCTGACGGCGATGCGCGCCGATTCCTTCATGACGTCGCCGAGTGAGCCGGTCAGCTCAATCTTACCGGTTCCCTCAAGCACCGCAACCTCAACGCGGAGCAGGTCTCCGCCCAGCTCGGTGTAGGCAAGGCCGTTGACAATGCCAATCTGATCCTGCTCTTCGATTTTCTCGGGCAGAATTTTTCTTGCACCGAGATAGGAGGAGATATCGTCGGCATCGATGACAATCCGTTTAATATCCTCCTCCACCATGCGGCGGGCCGCCTTACGGCAGAGGTCGCCCAAGGCACGCTCAAGATTGCGCACGCCCGCCTCGCGGGTGTAGGAATCAATGACTTCCATGACGGCCGCATCGGTCAGCTTCAGCGAGCGGCGGTTGAGGCCGTGACGCTTCAGCTGCTTCGGCAGCAGGTGATTTTTTGCAATGGCCATCTTCTCATGGCGGGTATAGATGGGGAGCTCAATGATTTCCATGCGGTCAATCAGCGGACGCGGTACCGTTTCCAGCGTATTGGCGGTTGCAATAAAGAGACAGTCGGAGAGATCAACCGGCATTTCCACGAAGTGGTCGCGGAAGGTCTTGTTCTGCTCGGCATCAAGAACCTCAAGCAGAGCAGAGGAGGGATCGCCGTGTGCATCACGCGTCAATTTATCGATTTCATCCAAGAGAATCAACGGATTGCGCACGCCGGCCTGTGTCAGCGCATTGACGATACGGCCGGGCATAGCCCCAATGTAGGTCTTTCGGTGACCGCGGATGTCTGCCTCATCCCGCACGCCGCCGAGCGATACGCGCACATATTTGCGCTTCATTGCCCGTGCAATCGATGCGCCGATGGAGGTTTTGCCCACGCCGGGCGGGCCGACGAGACAGAGAATCTGATTGCGCAGCTCGGGATTGAGCTGCTTGACGGCGAGAAACTCAAGGATTCTGTCCTTGACCTTATCAAGGCCGTCGTGGTCGGCATCGAGAATTTTCTTGGCCCCCTTGACGTCGAGTCGGTCGCGGGTGGTTTTCGTCCACGGAATTTCAAGGCAAACGTCAAGATAATTGCGCTGGACGGCAGCCTCGGCGGAGCCGAAGGGAGAGCGAGCCATGCGTTCGTTTTCCTTGAGCAGCTTCTGCTCGATTTCCTCGGGCAGATGTGCGTCCATGATGCGGGCGTAATATTCGTCGCTGTCGGCCATCACGCCGTCGCCGAGCTCGTTCTGCAGCATATGCAGCTGCTCCCGCATATAGTTTTCGCGCTGATGCTGCTCGATTTGTGCGCGGAGCTTGGCGTTGAGCTCCGCCTCAATTTCAAACATTTTCTTCTCGCGCTCAAGCTCAAGCGTAACCGCCTCCAGGCGGCGGAGCGGCTCAAAGCAGTCGAGAACAGCTTGCTTGGCTTCGTATTTGACAAGCACGTTCGCCGCAATGAAATCGGCAAGAAGACCCGGGTTTTTGACGGTGCGCGCAAGGCCGAGAAGCTCGTTTGAGACTGCGGGTGCGTGACGGAGCATGGCTTCAAGCGCGGTAATTGCTTCGTGGCGGTAAGCCTCGCCGCGGAGTCCGCCGTCATCCTCGAGCGTAACGGTTTTGCAGATCACGTCAGCGCGGAGATGCTTGCCCGAGCGGGAGAGCGTGATGACCTGCGCACGGCTGCAGCCCTCGGCGATCAGGCGGATGTTGCCTTCTCCGGTTTTGATGGTCTGCTTGATTTTGGCAACCGTACCGACGTCAAAATAAGCCTCTTTTTCATGGGGTGTCTGTCCCGGAACAATTGCTTCGCGGCAGCTGAGCAGCAGGACGTAGCTGTTTGCATCATTGGCGGCAATTACCGCCGCAGCTGCGATATCGGTTGTCGTCTCGATGCTGAGGTTGATGGCGGGAAACGCCACGGTTCCGTACAGCGGGAGAACGGGCAAATTAAGCTTTTCTGCTTTTTCTATGTAATTTGGCATGAATATCAGTCCTTTCTGTTTTGCCGAAAAGGGCAGTACTATACAGTATACCACAAAAATTCATAAATTTCCACCCCTTATCAAATATTTTACAATTAAATAATATATTCACACCCCGTTATTGCTTTCAAATGCAATTTTTGATGGTTTTTGCGGATTGTCAAGGCACTTTTTTCAAAAAGCACCTTGACCGGGGTGCGGGGCAGAACCCCGCGACCTTTCCCGGAAAAGAAAAAAGCGCGCTCTCGGGCCGTGACGGGGTGTATCATGAGATTGATATTCCGCCGGCTGCTGCGAGAGCTGCGCTGTACGTTGAGGGAGGAAAAAGGGGACGCGAGTCCGCTTTTTGATCCAACGCTAATATTATAGCGAAAAAAGTCGGACTTGTAAATATCCATTTTTGACGATTTTTCGGTGAATTTTTCGTGGAAATGAATATGAGTGAGAAAAGACGGGGTGGAAAGACGGGGGTTTTTGTTGGAAAACTCCAAAAAAGTGGGGAGAGGTTGTCCGATTCCATTTTATGCGGGGATAAAAGTGGGTATTCCGGGGCGAAAAACTTTTTTTCGGAAATTTCAAAAAGACTCTTGACAGGGAGAAAGAGTTGTGCTATACTATGTTGCGTAAAAGAAGCAGAACACACTCCGTTCTCACCCTGCCGCACCGCGCGCCGGGTTAATATCTTGATTCCCTGCACTGCAGGGGCAGATTGTGCGGAGCGTTGTCTTGCGCACATTTTTTGTTTTACTGGAGGTGCTCGACAATTAGCGCAAAGGAAATGCAGATCAATGACGAAATCAGCGCCAAGGAAGTCCGATTGGTTGGGGCAGACGGTGAACAGCTGGGTATCTTTTCTCTTGAGAGCGCGCAGAAGGCTGCGTATGACAAGGGACTTGATCTTGTGCTGATGGCACCGCAGGCAAATCCCCCCGTATGCCGCATCATGGACTACGGCAAGTTCCGCTTCGAGCGTGACAAGAAAGAAAAGGAAGCACGCAAGAAGCAGCAGACGGTTGAGGTAAAGGAAGTTCAGCTTTCCTGCCGCATCGACACGCACGATTTCGACACGAAGGTTAACCACGCACGTCGGTTCCTGACTTCCGGCAACAAGGTCAAGGTTGTTCTCCGTTTCAAGGGACGCGAGATGAGCCATCAGGACTTGGGCCGCGAAATGCTTGCCCGCTTTGAGGAAGCATGCAAGGACCTCGGCACCGTGGATAAGAAGCCCAGTCTGGAAGGCAGATTTATGAGCATGATGGTCAATCCGCTCAAGCCGACCAAATAAGAATTGATTTGCGGACTGCCGCGCCTGTCCGCGCCCCCCGAAAAACGGGAATAAATCAAGCAAGAACGTAAATTGTAAAGGAGAATTACCACCATGGGAAAGATCAAGACGCACAAGGCCTCTGCCAAGCGCTTCTCGCTCACCGGCACCGGCAAGGTAAAGATCAACCACACCAACCGCAGACATAAGCTCGGCCTGAAGACGGCCAAGCGCAAGAGACAGCTTCGCGGCGGCGCAATGCTCAGCCCTGCTATGGCAGCCAACGTGAAGAACATGATCCAGAAATAAGCGCCGGGCGCTCAAAGAATTAAGTAGGAGGACACTGAAATGGCAAGAGTTAAGGGCGCTATGATGACGCGCAAAAGAAGAAATAAAATTCTGAAGGCTGCGAAGGGTTACTGGGGTGCAAAATCCAAGCACTTCAAGATGGCTAAGCAAGCCGTAATGAAGAGCGGTAACTATGCATTTGCAGGCCGCAAGATGAAGAAGAGAGATTTCCGCTCTCTTTGGATTACCCGTATCTCGGCTCAGGCTAAGGTTAACGGCATGAACTATTCTACCTTCATGCACGGCCTCAAGCTGGCCGGTATCGATCTCAACCGCAAGATGCTGGCTGAGCTCGCCGTCAGCGATAAGGAAGCTTTCGCTGCTCTGGTTGAGAAGGCTAAGGCTGCGCTCTGAGATTTTAATACAGAGACGCTCGCGTGCCCGCCTGTGTGCGGTGCAATGCAGTGATAAAAACCCGGGTATCCCGGGTTTTTATCGTATTCAAAGGAATGCGGGGGAATGAGTTGTGCGCTTTGAGGAGACGGTAATTACCAGCCGGCAAAATCCGCTCGTTTTGCGGGCGGCCAAGCTTGACCAGAAAAAGCACCGCGATGCGGAGGGATGCTTCCTTCTGCACGGCTTCAAGCTGACTGAGGAGGCCTTTCTCGCGGGTGTGGAGATCGAGGCAGCGCTTGTGCGGGAGGATGCGGCGACACGTGCCGAGGAGATTCTTTCGGCGGCTTCCGTGCACACGGAATGTCGGTGGATCTTACTCGGAGAGAGCGCGTTTTCGAAAATTTCTCCCGAAAAATCGCCCGAGGGTATAATTTGTATTGCGAAAACCCTTGACAAATTCCATAAAAACATTACAATAAAAAAAGGATTGCCCGAAATTCCCCCTGGGGAGCGGCTGCTTTTGCTTGAATCGCTGCGTGATCCGGGGAATCTCGGTACGGTGCTCCGATCAGCGGCCGCGTTCGGTGTCGATCGAGTCCTGCTTTCTGCCGACTGCGCCGATCTCTACCATCCCCGCACGCTCCGTGCCGGAATGGGGGCGATCTTTAAATTGCCGACCCTCCGCATCGACGACCTGCCGGCGGCATTCCCCGTGCTTCGTGCCGACGGACACCGCGTATGGGCTGCGGCGCTGAACCGCTCGGCGCGCAGACTGGACGAGCTTGCGCTTGAGGCCGGAGACTGTTTTTTGATCGGAAACGAAGGGCATGGGCTCAGTGATGCGGCGATTGCTGCAGCCGACGGAGCGGTTTTTATTCCGATGCGGGAAAATTCCGAATCACTTAACGCCGCCATAGCGGCCGCGGTTTGCCTGTGGGAACAGGCGCGCCGCTTCGGTGTGTAATATTTGACGGAGGGACGAGATAGATGGCAGACAATTTATATTGGGTTTGGCTGGCCGAATGTCTTGGACCCGGGTGCCGCGATCTTGAGGCGCTGATCCGCGAGTTCGGCTCGCCTTATGAAATTTTCAGCGCGGGGGAGACGGCGTATTATCGGATCCCCGGGGTCAGCGAGCGCACGACCGAAAAGCTTTGCCGTGCACGAAGTCTGGTGCACGCGGAGAAGATTCTGGCAGAGTGTACCCGTCTTGGCATTGGGATACTGCCCTATGACGATCCCGCATATCCCGCGCGTCTGCGTACGCTGACCGACCCGCCGGCGGTATTGTATTACCGCGGTACGCTCCCTGCACTTGATCGTCTGGTGACGGTTTCGATTGTCGGAACGCGCTCGATGAGTGAATACGGCGGGCGGGTTGCGTATAAAATAGCCTACGAGCTGGCATCTGCCGGTGTTGTGGTGATCAGCGGTATGGCGCTGGGTGTCGACGGTGTGGCGCAGTGTGCCGCGCTGACCGCCGGGGGTGAAACGGTTGCCGTACTTGGCTCGGGCGTTGATGTGATCTATCCGCCCGCGCATAAGACGCTTTACGGAAACATTATCCGACAGGGTGCGGTGATCAGCGAGTATCCGCCCGGAACACCGCCGCTTGGTGCGCATTTTCCGATGCGAAACCGTATTGTCAGCGGTCTCTCTCAGGCGGTTCTTGTGGCAGAGGCCGATCTGCGCAGCGGCGCAATGATTACGGCCAAGACCGCACTTGCGCAGGGAAGAGAGCTGTTTGCCGTTCCCGGAAATATCGGAAGTTTTCATGCTGAGGGCGCAAATGCTTTAATTCATGCCGGTGCAAATTTCGTTCATTCTACCAAAGATATTTTGGATTCCTTCAGCTTCCTTTATCGGGACGTGCTGGATATGCGCGCCTATGCGGCGTCGACAGCCGCCTCTGATTTTGATCCGCGCGTGCTTGATGAAATGCACGTGTCGGCAAGAGACTCGGACTTTAAGCAGCGAAGACGTGGATATAAAGCTGAGTTTGAGGCACCCTCTCCGATCGGGCGTGCACCCGACGTTCGTGCAAAGAAGAAAGCCAAAATCAAAAAGGAAGAACCGTATGCGGAGACAAATGCGCCGAAGCAGGAGCCGGACGAGGCTCTGCCCGCGCTTTCCCCGCTTTGCCGACAGGTATGGGAAGCGATCCCCGCAGACCGTGCCGTATCGGGGGACGCGCTGATCTCGGGCGGCATTTCGCCGACCGATTTGACGGTTGCACTCACTGAGCTTGAGCTGCTTGGGCTGATCGAGGGTCTGCCCGGAAATCTCTATATCCGTACCGCCTGATTTGGGCGAGGAAATAAACGAATTTAAGGAAAAAAACATGGCTAATCTGGTCATTCTTGAGTCACCCACCAAGGTGGGTACAGTCAAGGGATATCTTGGCTCAAATTATAAGGTTATCGCTTCTGTTGGACATGTGCGTGATCTGCCAAAGTCCACATTGGGTGTTGATATAGACAATAACTTTGAAGCTCACTATATTAATATCAGAGGAAAAGGCGATATAATCAAGGAAATCAAAAAAGAAGCCAAAGCAGCTTCAAAGGTTTTCCTCGCAACCGACCCTGACCGCGAAGGTGAGGCGATCTCGTGGCATTTGGCAACTGCTTTGGGTATTCCGATTGAAAAGACACAGAGAGTTACCTTTAACGAGATCACAAAGAATGTAGTTAAGGCGGCAATAAAGAAACCGCGTAATATTGATATGAGTCTTGTAGACGCGCAACAGGCGAGAAGAATACTTGACAGAATTGTTGGTTATAAAATCTCTCCGTTACTTTGGAAAAACGTGAAGAGCGGTCTGAGCGCGGGCAGAGTTCAATCTGTAGCCACACGTATTATCGTTGAACG
>JAZNCR010000018.1:0-6685 GCA_045587605.1 Eubacteriales bacterium | reverse complement strand
CTTGTACTCCTCGCCGAATTTGATGCCCGCGTCAGCCTTACGTACCTCTTCAAGCGTCATGCGTGTGATGACACCCTTCGTATCGGTCGTTCTGTCAAGTCTTGCGTCGTGACAAATTACGATATGATAGTCCTTGGTCATGTGGACGTCCATTTCGATCGAGTCAATGTCAAGCTCAAGTGCTTTGCGGAAGCCCAGCATCGTGTTCTCGGGGTATTTTCCTCTCCATCCTCTGTGTGCGGTAAGTGTAACCTTTTTTTCCATGATTTGTTCCTTTCTGCACCCGTTTGATGCATTTTTTGAATAACTTTAAATTCATTATAGCACACAGTGTATTGATTTTCAATAGATAAGAAAAATATGTGCATATTTTAAACTTTTTGGATACAAAAACAAACGAACAAAAAAACGAGCCGTAAAATTCACCGCTCCGATACCGCCCGATGCGGCAGAAAAGGCCAAACGATTTTCCCTCGTTCGGCCTTTTGAAATAATTTTCTTACCAATCCGCTTATGCTTCTCAGCGGTTGAATTTCTTTTCGTAAATATCCACGATGCGGGTCAGAACCGAGCTGAGTGCGGTATTGACGATGAATTCCACGATAAAGTTGACACCGATCCAGACAAGGAAAAGCAGGGCGACCGGGTTGTGCTCGGTTCCTGCAGCGGAGCTTGCGAGAAAGCCGTAGAAGATCGTCAGGATTCCTGCCGCGAAAATACCGGTATTGGTGATGGGCGCAAGCATACTGGTGATGAGGGAAGCGCCGGTGGGGGATTTGCGGGCGATCGGACGGTAGACAAGACCTGCGACCGCACCTGCCGCCGTGCCCTTGAAGAGACAAAGCACCGTCGTGCCGACGGCATTGTAGTCCATCATGGCGAGGACAAAGCCGCCGTCAAGGCCCATCAGACCGGTCACATAGACCACGGCGCTGAAGACGAAGCCGAGAAATGCGCCCGTCTTCCAGCCGAAGATCGCCGCACCGATGACAATGGGTGTCAGCGCCAGGGTGATGGAGAAGGGGCCGAATTTGATGAAGGTGCAGATCAGCTGAAGGACGATGACGAGTGCCGACAAAAGGGCAATCGTGACCATTTTCCGCATCTTCGATTGGGTGGATGTACGTGTATGCATAAGATATACCTCCTTGCTGCCGCTCCGGCTCTCCGGATGAGGCGCAATCTGTATTTGCCGATATACGGCTGGTACTAAACCCGCGGGTGCGGGGAATAGCCAAGATCAGGGGCGGCGATTTGCACGCCAGAGGGCAAGCAGCCCCTCAAAGAGAAGATTAGGGCAGAGCTCGTGCGCCGAGCGGCAGAGGGGCATGACCTCGGCGGCGTGGGTACCGGTGGCAAAGATGGGCAGGCTGTCCGGCGCAAGTCCAAGCTCCTCGGCGATGCGCGCCGAGAGACCGTCGATCTGTGCCGCCATTCCCCAAAAGATGCCCGCGCGGATGGAATCGACCGTGTTTCGGCCGATGATGCGGCGAGGCGGGGTCAGCGGGATCTGCGGAAGGAGAGCGGCGTCACGGGCAAGCGCGTCGGCCGACGAGCCGATGCCCGGCAGGATCACCACGCCGCAGACAGCCGAATTTTCGTCAAGCACCGTAAGCGAAACGGCGGCCTCGAAGCAGACGGCGATCGCAGGACCGCTCGCTCGATTGCGTGCGCCTGCGGCAATGGCCACGAGGTCGGCACCCAGCTGGGTCGGGGAATCAATACGGATCTGCAGTCCCGTGCGGATACCGGGTCCGATCACGATGGGACGAACGGGAACGAGCTGTGCAACGGCGGCAACGAGCGTATCGGACAGCGCGGGAACAACCGAGGAGATGATCACATCGGTAACGGCAGTACGGAGCGCGGCGGATTCCATGCCGCGAAGAGAAAAAATCTGCCCGAGCAAAACCGCGTATTCGTCAGCCGTGCGCGCAGGGTGCGCCGAGATTCGCGCCGTAAAGCGAAGCACGTCCTCCGACGCCGTATCGGTATCCCAGATACCGAGGGCAATGTCCGCATTGCCGATATTGAACACAAGCAGCATGGCTTCTCCTCCCCGAACGGCTGTTTTTCTCTTATCTGTGCTCATTCTACCATATATTTATGACCGAATTGTGAACGGGCGGGATTTTGTTTGCTGTGCGCGTTGACTTTTGGCGGGAGTGCGTGTATAATAGAAGCATCGATATTACGTGAGGTGTTCGCTATGCACGATCAGCTTTTTTCTTATATTGCCGCATCCCCGACGGCGTACCACGCCGTCGCACATACCGCCGCACTGCTTGACGCGGCGGGATATACCCCTCTCGCAGAGTCGGAGGTATGGACGCTCCGGCCGGGACAGGGATATTACGTCACCCGGAACGGCTCGTCGCTCATCGCCTTCCGCATCCCCTCCGCCGATTTTCGCGGCTTTATGATGACGGCCGCCCATTCGGACAGCCCCTCCTTCAAAATCAAGGAGAACGCCGAAATTTCGGGCAGCACCGTTCGGCTTTCGGTCGAAAAATACGGCGGTATGCTTTGCGCGAGCTGGATGGACCGACCGCTCTCGGTTGCGGGACGGGTGACGCTGCACACCGCTGACGGCCTTGTGACTCGGCTCGTCGATCTTGCCGAGCCGTGTGCGCTGATTCCGCACGTCGCCATCCATATGAACCGCAATGCGAACGAGGGCGCGCGATATCACGCCGCCGTCGATATGCTCCCGCTCTGGGGCGGCGGCAGCTTCCGCGAGAAGATCGCCGCAACGCTCGGCGTCGACGAGGCTGACATCCTGACCACCGATCTTTTCGTTTACAATCCCGACGCGGGATGTGCATGGGGCGACTATATTTCGGCCCCCCGCCTGGACGATTTGCAGTGCGCCTTTGCATCTCTTCGCGCCTTCCTTGACGCAGGCGCGAGCGAAAGTGCGCCCGTCTATTGCCTCTTTGATAATGAAGAGGTGGGCAGCCAAACCAAGCAGGGTGCGGCATCCACCTTCCTCTCCGACGTGCTGACCCGCATCAACCGCGCCGTCGGCGGGGATGAGGAGCGTTATCTCTGCCGCGTGGCGAGCAGCTTCCTCGTCTCCTGCGACAACGCACACGCCCGTCACCCCAATCACCCTGAGCTCTCGGACAAGAATCACACCGTCGAGATGAACGGCGGCATCGTCATCAAATATAACGCCGCGCAGAAGTACACGACCGACGCCGTGTCGGCCGGTCTCTTCCGCATCATCTGCGAGCGGGCAGACGTTTCGGTACAGCTATATGCCAACCGCGCCGATATGCCGGGCGGGTCTACCCTCGGCAACATTGCCAACACCCGGGTTTCGCTCAACACCGTGGACATCGGCCTTGCCCAGCTTGCCATGCACTCGGCCTACGAGACGGCAGGAGCGAAGGACACCGCCGCCATGATCGATGCGCTGACCGAATTCTTCTCCTCCTCGCTGATCTGCACGGCAGACGGCGTCTATTCGATCTGATGATGCGTATATATGAGGGCTTCCCCAAGATGGGGAGGCCCTTTTTATACGGCATCATGCCGTTCGGCAGCGGGCGACCGAACGCTTCTGCCGTAGGGGCGACCAGTGGTCGCCCGCATCATGCGCATCTTGCCGTTCGGCAGCGGGAGGAGCAAGCCCCTCCCCTACCGCAGGGGTGTTCGGTTATTGCGCAACACCGTAGGGCGGGGCTTGCTCCCGCCGCCCTCTCGCGCTCTCGCCTTGGCCGTCCGTTTCCTTATGCGCGGAGGCACCAAAAATGCCTCCGCTTTTTTGTGCAAGATTCCGTATGGCAATTCGACCGAATCTGTGCTATAATAACAGAGCGTCACACAACGCCGTAGGAGGGATGAAGATGAAGCTTTGCGGTCTGCAGAAATTGACTCTGCTCGATTTTCCGGGAAAGGTCGCCTGCACGGTGTTTACCGGCGGCTGCAACCTCCGCTGTCCCTTCTGCCATAACGCACAGCTCGTGCTCCTCCCCGCCGGGCATGATATACTTGACGTGGAAGAATTCTTCACCTTCCTCGGCCGCCGTCAGGGCATCCTCGACGGTGTCTGTGTGACGGGTGGAGAGCCCCTTCTGCATCCCGACATTGCCGATTTCCTCCGCCGCATCCGTTCGCTCGGTTTTGCGGTTAAGCTGGATACGAACGGGTCGTTCCCCGAGCAGCTGGCCGCTCTCGTGCGCGAGGGACTGGTCGATTATGTGGCGATGGACATCAAGCACGCCCCCGCGCACTACGGTGCCGCGGTCGGCATCGACGGGTTTGATACTGCGAAGGTGGAGAAGAGCATAGATTTCCTGCTCGGCGGCACCGTGCCCTATGAATTCCGCACGACGGCCGTGGCCGAGCTGCATCACGACGGCGATTTTGCGGCCATCGGGCGCAGGATCAGCGGCGCTGACCGTTATTTCCTGCAGACCTTCCGCGACGAAGGCGATCTGCTCACCGGCGGTCTGCACGCCCCGACAAAGGCGCAGATGGAGGCGTGGCGCGAGGAAGCTGCCCCTTATGTCGGTGAGGTCGGCATCCGATAATCGGGCAAAAGCGTCCCCCGAACACAAGATCTTGTGTCCGCTCCCGTGTGGAGGCCTGCTCCGAATTTTACGCCGCACAGGCCGGAACCCTTGATTTTCTTCGGTTTTTCCGACTTTTTCGGCATCGTGATCCCCACTTTAGTAAACTAAATGTAGTGTTATCCGAGAAAAAATATTACAATATCTTGTGTTTTGCTATTGACAAGCGCGGAATTTTATGGTATGCTATATCCAGCGCGGCAAATATCTCCGTGTCGGTGTGCTTTCCGGACGGAATGTTGCCGAAATAAATAGCACCATTTTAGTGTAAAATAGACAAAAAAGAAGAAGGAGAACGACGATGTATCAGGTAGTCAAACGCGACGGAAAAATTACAGAATTTAACCTCTCAAAAATCAGCGCAGCCATTACCAAGGCATTTGAAGCCCAGCAGAAGCCCTTTAATGCAGATATCATTGACCTGCTCGCCCTCAAGGTAACGGCCGATTATACCGATAAGATCAAGGATGGTAAGGTTACGGTCGAGGATATTCAGGACAGCGTGGAATCGGTGCTGATTCAGGCCGGTTATGCAGACGTGGCCAAGTGCTACATTCTCTACCGTAAGCAGCGCGAGAAGATCCGCAACATGAAGTCCACCATGCTCGACTATAAGGATCTGGTTGACGGCTACATGAAGGCCGCCGACTGGCGCGTCAAGGAGAATTCGACGGTGACCTATTCGGTCGGCGGTCTGATTCTCTCGAACTCGGGTGCGATCACGGCGAACTATTGGCTCTCCGAGATCTACGACGAGGAAATTGCCCAGGCACACCGCAACGCCGATATTCACCTGCACGGTTTGTCGATGCTCAGGGGCTGCTGCGCCGGCTGGTCGCTCCGTCAGCTGATCGAGGAAGGCCTCGGCGGTATGCGGGGCAAGATCACCTCCGCAGCCGCAAAGCATCTGGCCACCCTCTGCAACCAGATGGTCAACTTCCTCGGCAACATGCAGAATGAGTGGGCAGGCGCACAGGCCTTCTCTTCCTTTGATACCTATCTTGCCCCCTTCGTTAAGGTGGATAATCTGGATTTTGATCAGGTCAAGAAATGCATCGAGTCCTTCATCTACGGTGTCAACACCCCGTCCCGCTGGGGTACGCAGGCTCCCTTCTCGAACATCACCCTCGACTGGACGGTACCGGCAGACCTGGCTGACAAGCCCGCAATCGTCGGCGGCAAGGAAATGGACTTCACCTACGGCGACTGCAAGCGCGAAATGGACATGGTCAACCGTGCCTTCATCGAGATCATGATCGAGGGCGACGCAAACGGCCGCGGCTTCCAGTATCCGATCCCCACCTACTCGATCACCCGCGATTTCGACTGGTCGGAGACCGAGAACAACCGTCTGCTCTTCGAGATGACCGCAAAGTACGGCACCCCCTATTTCTCCAACTACATCAACTCCGACATGGAGCCCAGCGACGTGCGCAGTATGTGCTGCCGTCTGCGTCTCGACCTGCGTGAGCTGCGCAAGAAGTCGGGCGGCTTCTTCGGCTCGGGCGAGAGCACCGGCTCGGTCGGCGTCGTTACCATCAATATGCCCCGCATTGCATATTTGGCAGAAAATGAGGAAGACTTCTATCGTCGACTCGATCATATGATGGACGTTTCGGCACGCTCGCTCAAGACCAAGCGTACCGTTATCTCCAAGCTGCTGGATGAAGGTCTTTATCCTTACACCAAGCGTTATCTCGGCGGCTTTGACAGCCACTTCTCTACCCTCGGTCTCGTCGGTATGAACGAGGCCTGCCTCAATGCCAACTGGATCAAGTGTGACCTGACCCATGCACGCGCACAGGAATTCACCAAGGAAGTCCTCAACCATATGCGTGAGCGCCTGGTCATCTATCAGGAGCAGTACGGTGACCTCTACAACCTCGAGGCAACGCCCGCCGAATCGACCAGCTTCCGTCTGGCCAAGCATGACGTTTCCCATTATCCCGATATTATCACCGCAGGCGGCGAGGGCGAGACCCCCTATTACACCAACTCCAGCCACCTGCCGGTCGGCTATACGGCAGACATCTTTGAGGCACTTGACGTTCAGGACGAGCTGCAGACCCTCTACACCTCGGGTACCGTATTCCACGCCTTCCTCGGCG
>JAZNCR010000017.1:0-2954 GCA_045587605.1 Eubacteriales bacterium | reverse complement strand
CTGCTCTGGGTGCTTGACCGCACCCGCACCGCCCCCGGCGCGCGCCTGATCCGCCAATGGATCGAGCATCCGCTGCTTTCGGTATCGGGAATTCTGACCCGACAGGGGGCGGTGGGAGAGCTTTACGGCAACTATATGCTCCGCGAGGAGCTCAGCGAATTGCTCGGCTCGGTGCTCGACCTTGAGCGGCTTGTGACCAAGATCGTATACGGAACGGCGAACGCCAAGGATCTGCGCGCCGTTGCGGCGACGGTCGGCGTGCTCCCCGAGGTGCGGGCGCTTTTGACGACCTGTACCGATCCCGAGCTTTGCCGTATCCGCGATGAGATGGATCTGCTTGAGGACATCTGTGCCCTCATTACCACCTCCATCGTTGAGGATCCCCCCTTCTCGGTGCGCGAGGGCGGGATGATTGCCGAAGGATACAATGCCGACGTAGATTATCTCCGCTCGGTCATGCGCGACGGCAAAAGCTGGATCGAGCGCATCGAGGCCGAGGAGCGGGAAGCGACCGGCATCAAGAATCTGCGCATCGGCTACAATAAGGTGTTCGGCTATTACATCGAAGTAACCAAGTCTATGCTGGGGCAGGTGCCCGATCGCTACATCCGCAAGCAGACGCTCGCCAATGCCGAGCGATACATCACCGAGGAGCTCAAGGACATGGAAGCGACGATCCTCGGTGCCGCAGACAAGGTCTGCTCGCTCGAATACGAGCTCTTCTGTGCCGTCAGGGATCAGGTGGCGGCTGCCGCCGATCGTCTGCAGAGAAGCGCGGCGTTGCTTGCCACCCTTGACGTGTATTTCAGCCTTGCCACGGTTGCGGCGCGCAACCAGTACGTCTGCCCCGAGGTCGATTGCTCGGATGTGATCGAGATCAAGGACGGACGGCATCCCGTGGTCGAGCAGTTCGTGCGGGACAGCTATTTTGTGCCCAACGATACGACGCTCGATACGGGACACAATCGGATGATGCTCATCACCGGCCCGAATATGGCGGGTAAATCGACCTATATGCGGCAGACGGCGCTGATCGTGGTCATGGCACAGATTGGATCGTTCGTTCCCGCGGCCGACGCAAGGATCGGCATCGTGGACAAGCTTTTTACCCGCGTCGGTGCGTCGGACGATCTGGCGTCGGGGCAGTCTACCTTTATGCTCGAGATGACCGAGGTCGCCCATATCCTCGGCAATGCGACCCGCCGCAGTCTCATCATTTACGATGAGGTAGGGCGCGGAACGAGTACCTTTGACGGCATGAGCATTGCCCGTGCCATCATTGAGTACACGCTGGGCAAAAAGATCGGGGCGAAAACCATGTTTGCAACCCACTACCATGAGCTCACGACCCTTGAGGCAGAGTTTGACGGTGTGGTCAACTATAATATTGCCGCGAAAAAACGCGGGGACGGCATTACCTTTTTGCGCAAGATCGTGCGCGGTTCAACCGACGACAGCTACGGCATTGAGGTAGCCAAGCTCGCCGGTGTGCCGAACGAGGTGATCCGCCGCGCCCGCGAGGTGCTCGCTTCCATTGAGGCAAGCTCGGGCGCAATTGAGACAAGCGGCGGCAAAAAAACGAAAAACAACAATGATGTAGGGGATCAGCTTACGCTTGAGAGCGCGATTGAAGCACAGGTGGCGGAAAAGCTCCGCATGACCGATCTCAATACCCTCTCTCCCTACGAGGCAATGACACTTTTGTTTGAATTGAAACGGACGCTCAGCGGGAACTGAGCCAATCGATAATAAAATAAAGGAGGTGCGAAATGGCAAAAATTAACGTGCTGTCCTTCTCTGTTGCGAATCTGATTGCCGCAGGCGAGGTTGTGGACCGTCCGGCGTCGGTGATCAAGGAGCTGCTTGAGAATGCGATAGACGCGGGCGCGGACAAAATCACCGTGGAAATTCAGCGGGGCGGCATCGCGTTTATGCGTGTGACCGATAACGGATGCGGAATATCCCCCGAGGATCTTCCCGTGGCCATCCGCCGTCATGCGACGAGCAAAATCAAGGAGGCCGAGGATCTGGACAGCATTCTCACGCTCGGCTTCCGCGGAGAGGCGTTGGCCGCCATTGCCGCCGTTTCGCATCTGCGCATCCTTACGCGCACAGCCGATGCCGAGATGGGCTCTCTGCTTGAGGCTGAGGCGGGCAACGTGGTCCGTGTGACCGAGCAGGGGTGTGCGAAGGGAACGACGGTGATCGTTGAGGAGCTCTTTTCCAACGTTCCTGCCCGCCGAAAATTTCTCAAGAAGGATTCTGCCGAGACGATGGCGGTTTCGGCTATCGTGGAGCGGGTTGCTCTCTCCCGTCCCGATATTGCCTTTACGCTGATCACCGACGGCAGCCGCCGATTCGATACGGCGGGAGACGGAAAGCTTGAGCATACCATCCACGCGGTCTTCGGGCGTGATTTTGCCCGCCGCATGATCCCGGCCGAGATTTCGATGGGCGGAATTGAGGTCAAAGGGTATATCGGACGCTCGGATAACGTCAAGCCGAACCGGAACTATCAGAATTTCTTCATCAACGGTCGCTACGTCAAGAGCAAAACGGCGGCGGCCGCCATCGAGCAGGCATACACCTCTTATATCGCACCCGAACGTTATCCGGTCTGCGTGCTCTGCATCACCCTTCACCCGGGGGCGGTTGACGTCAACGTCCACCCCGCCAAGCTTGAGGTGAAATTCTCAAACGAAAAGGTTGTGTTTGAAGCAATTTATCAGGCCGTGCGGGGGGCACTGGCGCGGAACAGCACCCGCCCCGAGCTTGTGCTGGAGGAGACCGTGCGACCGAGCACCCCGCCGCGCTCCTTCCTGCCGCTCGATGACCGTATCCCCGGGCAGAAAACCGGACCGCGGCAGATGACCATCGACACGGCCCGCCCGCAGACCGTTTATGGAGCGGCAGACGTCGTCCCGCCTCATGAACGGATCGGCGGTGCGTTTGCG
>JAZNCR010000016.1:0-17316 GCA_045587605.1 Eubacteriales bacterium | reverse complement strand
GCGCCGACCGAGGGAAGCTGATCGGCGTCGCCGATCAGGATCAGATGCGCACCCGGCTTTACCGCGCGCAAAAGAGAGGCCATCAGCGCAGAATCGATCATAGAGGCCTCGTCAATGATTACGACGTTTTCCTCCAACAGATTCCCCTCATCCCGAAGGAAATGCATCCGCTCGCCCTCTCCGTACTCCATCTCAAGCAAACGGTGAATGGTCTTCGCCTCTCTCGCGGTCGCCGCCGACATGCGCATGGCGGCCCGTCCTGTCGGTGCGGCAAGTGCAACCTTATAGCCCATGCTCTCAAAAATATTGAGCAGTGCGCGGACAACCGTCGTTTTACCCGTACCCGGACCGCCGGTTAAAAGCATCACGCCGGAACGAAGGGCATGGTAAATCGCCTGTCTCTGCTGTGCGGCATAGGTAATTCCGCTCCCGATCTCCTCGCGATCAATAAAGCGGTCAATATCCGCCGAGGAGAGTGCGGCACAGGTGCGGTCAAGATCGACCAGCTTCGCGGCAATATATTTTTCATCGTCATATGCGTCGGCAGTATAGATATACTGCTCATCGCCAATGCGGGTGTATTTGAGCAGTTCAAGCGACAGAAGTCTTGACACGGCCGCATCGGCAAGCTCCTCCGCTACCCCGAGCAGAGCCGCGGCACTCTCCGTCAGCTTTCCGCGCGGCAGACAGACGTGTCCGTTCTGGGCGGCATTGGTCGACAGGAGATAACGGATACCGCTTGAAATCCGTGCCTCGCTGTCCCGCGCCAGCCCGAGCCGCTCAGCCATTTCGTCAGCCCGCGCAAAGCCGATCCCTTCGATTTCATCACACAGACGGTAGGGATTGCGCCGCGCAATATCCACGGCTCCCCCGCCCCATTTTTTATAGATCCGCATCGTGACCGACGGGCCGAAGAAATCACGGAAAAAGAGCATCGCCGATCGCATCCCTGCCTGGGCACGAAATTCCTCGGAAATCTTCTGCGCCGCCTTCCGCGAAATTCCCTTCACCTCGGCAAGCCATTCGGGATGATTCTCAATTACATCAAAGCTGTCTGCACCATAGGTTTCCACAATGCGCGCGGCGGTTTTGGGACCGATGCCCTTAATATTGCCCGCCGACAGATAGTGGAGAATGGAATTGACGTCGGCAGGCAGCACCTTTTCATAGTTTTTCACCGAAAACTGGCGACCGTAGCGCGGATTGTGCGCCCATTTCCCGTAAACGACAATCTGCTCTCCCTCCGCCAAAAAGGGCATCGTGCCAACGATCGTAATCAACTCGTCGTCATCGGTGCCCATATCCGAGATACAATATCCGTTTTCATCATTGCTGTATATAATGTGCTCGATGCTTCCGCTGATGCGGATGATTCCGTCTTCATCGGGCATTCCATCGAAAAACGGCATTTGATCGGTCATATTGCATCTCCTTTCTTTTATTCTTCCCTCACATAATACGGTCGGACACGGAGAACCTCGCCTGAATGCTCACGCAAAAGCATCTCCGTCGCCTCATCCGGCTGAAAATACTCGTCGCAGAGCAGCATCACTCTCGGCTCTGCCCCGCCGCACAGCGCCAGTCTCGCATCTGCGATGCGTGCGGCAAGATCGTCAGCACGCTCGTCTTTTCGCAGCCGAACGGCTACCGTATAGGCACGGGGAATAAAGCAGCTTTCGGCAAAGGTCCGAACCGCACAATAGAGTCCGTACACGGCAAGCAGCGCCACCGTTATCTCAAGGATCGTGCGCAGCATATCCATCCCTCCTCGGTACAGGATATGCCGCGCCCGCTCACTGGGTGATCTTATCGATTGAATTTAGCGCGCAGTGCGTCTGCCATATCGCGCTTTTCCCAGGGTGCATCAATATCCTCGCGTCCCATATGACCGTAAGCCGCTACGGCAGAGTAAATGGGGCGGCGCAGGTCGAAGCGTTTGATAATTGCGGCAGGACGAAGGTCAATCAGCGCAAGAACCGCATCGTGAATCAGCTTCTCCTCCACGACCGCCGTTCCGAAGGTATCGATCAGCACCGATACGGGACGAGCCACGCCGATGGCATAGGCCAGCTGTACCTCACAGCGGCGGGCAAGGCCTGCGGCAACCACGTTCTTGGCAATATAGCGTGCGGCATAAGCGGCAGAACGGTCAACCTTGGTCGGGTCCTTACCCGAGAAAGCACCGCCGCCGTGACGGGCATAGCCGCCGTAGGTATCGACGATAATCTTGCGGCCGGTCAGACCGCTGTCGCCCTGCGGGCCGCCCACAACAAAGCGTCCGGTGGGGTTAACGTAAATCTTGGTTGCATCATCCATCAGCTCGGCCGGAATGATCGGCGCAATCACGTGCTCAATCATATCGCGGCGAATCTGCTCAACCTCAACCTCAGGTCCGTGCTGGGTCGAGATGACAATGGTGTCAACGCGGACAGGCTTGTCCCCTTCGTATTCAACGGTAACCTGCGTTTTACCGTCGGGGCGAAGATAGTCCACCACTTCGGCTTTACGGATGTCGGTCAGTCTGCGCGCCAGTTTGTGCGCCAGCGAAATCGGCAGAGGCATCAGTTCCTCGGTCTCGTCGCAGGCATAACCGAACATCATGCCCTGATCGCCCGCACCGGTATCAAATTCGTCACTCTCGCCCATCTTGGCCTCAAGCGAACGGTCAACGCCGAGTGCAATGTCGGGCGACTGCTCGTGGATCGAGTTGATGACCGCACAGGTATGGCAGTCAAATCCGTACTTGGCACGGTCGTAGCCGATTTCCTCCACCGTACGGCGGACAATCGAAGGAATATCCACATTTGCCTTGGTGGTAATCTCGCCCATGACCATAACAAGACCGGTGGTCGTACAGGTTTCGCAAGCAACGCGCGACATGGGGTCAGCCGCCAGCATTGCATCAAGAACCGCATCCGAAATTTTATCGCAGATTTTATCGGGATGGCCCTCGGTAACCGATTCGGAAGTAAATAAACGTCTTTCCAGCATGAAAAAAGCTCCTTTTTTCTTTTGTTTCTCTATCACAGGCAAAGGAAAAAGCACACAAAAAAGCCCCCCGTCAACCGAGGGACAACACTTTACCTTACGTCTCATCTCTCGGGAATTAGCACCTTGCATTCCGCAGGTTGCCGGGCTTCACAGGGCCAGTCCCTCCGCCACTCTTGATAAGATATATGAATTTACATACAGTATAGCACAAAATCATCCGAATAGCAAGAGGAAAATACATATTTTTTCGTTTTTTCACATTTCCCTGTCGAAGAAATAAGTTCCCGTCCGATATTTCTCGGACGGGAACGTCAGTTATGAAAGATATTCGGCGGCAAGAGCTGCCCACGTCTCAAGTGGAATATGCGCCTCCCCGTGCTGATAAAAAGCAATGCGAATAACCTTATTTCCCTCGCGCAGAATCACGGTCGGCACGCGGATGCTGTCATAAAACGCCATCGCGTAATCGACGTTCGGAAGCTCAGCCTCAATCGGTGCATAATCGCTTCCATAGTCGAGTCGTTCCACGCGGTGATATTCCCGCGCAAGAAGATCGGCCAGCCAGTCGGTTCGCATTTCGTGATAGTCGACGTCATATCCGCCCTCGACCACACTTCCGTCAGCGCAATACACAGCGGCAATCTCCTCCCAGCGGTAATTGACGGGAGAAAGCCAGTCTTGCCATATGCTGACCGTATTGGCAATATCCGAAAAGCTTGCCCGATAATCGGTCACCTCTGTCTCGGCAAGGTCAACCATCGTAGGAAAAGGCGGATCATCCGTATACTCGGCAATCGCTGTTTCCCGCTTGCCGAGAACCGCATTGCTCATCAGTACAAGCCATGCAGCAATCCAAGCCATAATCAAAACAAATTTCAGCATACGCAGAATGTTGTGCCAAACCGCTGTTCGTCGCCAATCTTTGGCGTGATCGATATAGCCATCCTCGAGAAGCCTTCCATGCAGTTTCTTCAGATGTCGGGAACGGCGATAAGCATCGACAATAAACCAAAGCACAAGAAGACGTCCCAAAAGCCAAAACCAGGTGCCGATTTGAACGGCCGAGATCAGAATCTGCCCGCCACCGCGGAAAAATGGCAGCAAGAAACAGAAGAAAAGGATTTCCAAGATAAGCGTAAAAACAGAAATTTTGAGTCGCCGTATGACCGTCCCAAGCGCAAGCGCCTGCACGGCAGGATCGGTGTTGAGCTCACGCGTGCCCGGCATACTTGAAGCATAGATATAGAATTCTCCCCGCCTTGCAACATAGCGCCAGCCGAGCGATTCGCTCAGCTCCACCGCTTCGGGGTGCGGCATTTCGCTGCCGCCGAGCAAATCACTTCCCCGCTCGGCTGCTTCAAGACGGTATCTGATCTTCTCGGGAGTTTTGCGTACAAAAATGCCCATGCCGAGCAAAAAGCCGTCGGACGTCAGAAACAGTCCCTCCGCGGCAAGATCGCTCAGCCAACTTTCCATGCCCTCCACATCATAGGCGGGGCATGGAGCCGGACGGTAAACATATCGCATATTTTCCTCAGTCATTGCTCTCCTTCCCCTCCTTTTCGGCATGTGCGGCATCCCCCAGGCATCGGCAAAGTCGATCAACCTCTGCAACGTATGCCCGACGTCCGCGCTCGGTGATTTGATAGGTACGTTTTCTTCCCTCCACCGCTATTTCGGCAAGATATCCTTCTTGCTCGAATTTTGCCAGAATCGTATACAGGGTCGCAGGTCCGATCAGCAACCGCCCCTCTGTCCGTCGCTCGATATACGCCGCAACATCGGTTCCGCACATTGCCCCGCGGCCGAATGCCATCAACACGTAAAACATCGACTCGGTCAACTGCTCCATCGCTCGTTTCGCCACAAAACACGCCCCCTTTTTTATCGTCTAATGATATCATCTATTGATATCATATCACGATATCGATTCTTTGTCAAGCATTTATCGGAAGTTTTTGCGGAAGGGGTGTGGGGGAGGCGCTTTTTCCAAAAAGCACCTCCCCCACGGTTGTCTTCTATTCTTCCCAACAAGCGGACATTGCATCGATGTCAGTCGGACGCGCATTATGATGATAAGAATTTTTATCCGTTGCCGTATTCAAGCTCGTTTGACAGGACGCAAAATACAAAAGCTCATCCTTGGAGAGCACGGCATAATAAAAATCGCACCACCTCGTCTCCCTTGTCCTGTTTTGATTCATATAATAATTGGCAATAACCAGCTTCTCGCCGTTCCAAGTAAAGGTCTCTGTCGGATATATATATTTCAGAACGTCACGGATCTCGCTTGAAAAACCGGCGGCATCGAGATCAATGTCCACGGCCACACGGTACTTCCCTTCGCGCGTATCCCACTCAACGAGAATCAACCGGGAAAAGCCGAGCACCATCAGATGAAGATCTCCCCGATCCTCTCGACTCCAAACCGAGCTTGATTCGGGGAACATACCGATCTCAAGACACTGTTCTTCCTTCATAGATGCAATATCGAGGACATGCAGAACCGCCGTTCCCTGCAAATTTTCCCACAAAAGCAGCTTATCCTCGTCCGCGCTGACGCTCAGACCCTCAATCTGCATCGCAGGATCAAGTGCGTAAACCATCGACAAACGGTCGATATCCTCCGGCTTCTCCATCACGGGCAGACAGTATATCCCATATCCCCCTTTAATTTGGCTCACGTCAATCGTTTTTCCTGCCGTAGTATGGGAATTAATCACGAAATAACAGCCTTCACTCGTGATGGCACTGTAGCCTCCTCCGTAATAGTCATCGATTTTCTCCGAAGCAGTGCCGGCAGTCGAGCCTACACGAATGGTATTCCCATTCTTACTTTTGCTGATGCTGATCTCAAGAACCTGTCCCTCGAGGATGGGAATCCGAAAATAATCATTGATGCGCCAGCCGATATACAGCTCACTGTTTTTCGGCGGCTCGATACTCTGATGCGCATCCTCCCAGTCAATGCGGAAGGGGAATCCGCCAAAATCGATGGTTCCTGTGATCGGATAATAGGTATAATAATCGCTCAGATTAATGATCTTTCGTCTTTCCTCTCCGTTTGGCGTCTCGCGATAGAGCGCATTATATGCCGCAATCAGCCCACGCTCCTCCTCGGGAGAGGTATCCCTCGGTGAAGCGAAACCGGGGGCGAAGGTCGTGCCGAGGGAAACGCCGAGGGAATTCCAGCTGTTCTCCATCGGCCTGTCAAGCGGATAAAAGGAATATTCAGCCGACGTAGGCTTCTCTTGCCCCGGTCGGTAATCAATTTCCCAAAACAAATTCTCGTCCACGGTTGTTGAAAGAGAGATGCGAAGTCCCTCTGCGGCAGACCGATCTCCCATCGTCTTCTGCTCGGTAATCTCAATTTTGTCACGCGGCTCACTTACGTAAAGTGCAGCTGAACCAAGTCCGAGCAAGGTAGCCAACAGAAGGGCAAGGGTAAGAAGACATAAGATTCTACTTTTCATCCTTCTCCCTCCTCCTCCGTCAGCGAGTCGAGTGCCCGACTGACGCGGTCGGAACGGTAATGGTAGCTTTCCTTGATATATTGCATCAGATCGATGCCCTGCTCTTCAAGCTCATCGGTACGCACGTCGCCGATCAGCCGCCCGCGCCGAATCAGAAGCGCGCGGCCGATAAAGTCGGAAACCTCCTCAATCAAGTGCGTGGAAAGCAGAACCGTCTCATTCGGCTCGAGGATGCCGAGCAGAACCTTATAAAAATCCTCTCGGTTGAAGATATCGTTTCCGGCAAAGGGTTCATCCATCAAGATATATTCCGCCCCTTGAGAGAGTGCCAGAATCACCTCAAACTGGTTCTTTTGTCCTGTAGAAAAGGAGCGGAGTGCGCGGTGTGCGGGAAGCCCGAAAAAGTCCATTAGACCCGAGAAGCGTTTGTCCGAGAAATGCGGAAAATGCTCGGCATAAAAGTCGCGATGTGCGCTTGCCGTCAGATTGGGAAAGAAGGAATGCTCGCTTGTGGCAAAGGAAATGCGCGCGATATTCCGCCGGGTGATCGGTTCGCCGTCGAGAGTAATCTCCCCCGTGTAAGGCAGAAAGCCGAGAATGCATTTCATCAGCGTGGTTTTCCCTGCACCGTTCTCACCAAACAGCCCGACGATCTCTCCTCTCGGCAGAGCAAGATCAAAATCGGTGAGCGCACGCTTGCCGACGTAGGATTTATTCAGATTTTTAATTTCAATCATCACAAACTCCTCCAGAAGTTTCCCCATTGATCGGGTGTCACATATATACGCGGCGTAAAAAGCATATAAACGCCAAAATAGATCATGAGAAGCAAAAGAACAGCGCACACACAGCCAAGAACGGCAATCAGCGGCAAACTCAGACAGCGACGGTGCAATTCCATACGACTCGGCAGTCGACGCATCAGATAAATGGCGCGGCTTCCCTGGTAATGATAGGTATAATGATAGAGGATAAAGGTGAGCATCGCCACACCGAGGATAAAAAATCCCACAAAGCAGCCCGAGATCAACTCAGCAAAATCGGGCATTACGGCTGGCTCGGTCAGCCGCCCCGCTTCCTCTGCGGCAAGGATGCGGTCAAGCTGAGCAAAAAACCGCACAAAGAAAAGCATGCTGTAAAGTGCCGCGCAAACCGATCCGAATATAAACAGGTTTCGCTCATGCTCAAGCGGAAAGCCGAGGGGAGCATATCGCCTGATATCAGGTAATTTCATCCTCTTCCTCCTTTGTATAGACGGCCCACAGCACACCGCCGATCACACAAACCGTCAGCGTCACCATAATCGACGACATGGTATAATCCCCGAGCGGCTCACAGAAGAAAAAGGCGGCGGGAACCATAAAGATAACCGAAGCGGCAAATTTTCCGCGCCGACGGTTAACGGGAAAACGTGCAGTCGAGAGCGCAAGCGCAAAAACAAGCAAGAAATTCCGTCCCCAGAGCATAAAATCGCGCAGAGGAAGGAGGCTGCGGAGAAATGAGCTGCAGTTAAACGCAAGAAAAACAGTCTGTGCACTTACCGCAGATGAAGGGGCACCCAAGCAATATATTTGACAGCAAAGCAAAGCCGTTCCCGTCTGTACGCCCCAAAAGATCATATAAATTGCGGCATTGTAGGCCACCTGCCACCAAAATATGCTTTTCTCCGAGACGGAGAGTCGGTCGAAGGTGTAGGCAGTCTTACTGCCGAAAGAACATCCCGGCAGGCAGAGCAGAACGGTCAGGAGGAGAAAGAACGCACCGAATATCAAAGGAATACGGCTGTCAATGAAAAGCTGCTCAATGCTCTCGCCGGCAAGGGCGTGCACGTCGTCCGGCATTCGCTCCACCTCACCCATAAAGCGCCAAAGCTCGGCACCAACCATAATCAAAAGCAGAAGAAGAACCCGGAGCAGCGAGCTTCTCGCGTAAAGAGACAATAATGAGATATGCTTTTTCATGATTATTCCTCCCAATATTTTGCGATCAGCCCGACCGCTTCTTCACAGCCGAGCCCCATCTGCCGCATCGCGGCAACGACCGCCCTCGCATCCCGCTCAAGCAGTTCTGCACGGATTTGGGTCAATTGTCCGTCACTGAGCGACATAAAACTCTTCGCACCGCTGTGCGATACGATCAGTCCTTCTTCCTCCAGCATCCGATACGCCTTCTGGACGGTATTGGGATTAACACCGAGCAGAGCGGAGAGAACGCGGCGCGAGGGGAGCTCGTCTTCGTGGCGAACGGTGCCTGCAACCACAGCGCGCTTGATATACAAAATGATCTGCAGGTAAATGGGTGTTCCCTCTTCCGGGATAAAATCGGAAAAATCAATCATCTTCCCCTTTCGCCTCCTTTCGCAACTGTATCAGTTGAGTAATACGGTTTACAACTGTATTATATCACTAATACAGTTGTTTGTCAATGGCTTTTTGAATTTTTTTCTCTTGGATTGACTTTTGGTAAGTGATGGCGTATAATAAAAGAAAAAAGATCCCGCTTTGGGGGATCGGAGACGAGGAAAGAGCATGATCTTGATCAAAAACGGGCATATCTGTCCGATTATCGGCGAAGAACTTCCCTGCGGTGACGTTCTGATTGGAGATGACGGCAAAATCTCCGCAATCGGCGAAAGCATCGTACCGACCGAGCGTACTGAGGTCATTGACGTCAAAGGTCGATTGGTCACACCCGGATGCGTTGAGGCGCATTGCCACATCGGCATCGGTGAGCCGCTGATCGGCTGGGCAGGTCATGATTATAATGAAAGAAGCGAGCCTGTTACCCCGCATATGCGCGCCATTGACGGTATCAATCCCTTCAGCTCCGATTTTGCGGATGCAATCCGCGGCGGTGTTACCACGGCAGCCGTCGCCCCGGGAAGTGCCAACGTCATCGGTGGTACGGTAACCGCCATTAAGCTGGTTGGACGACGGATTGACGATATGATTATCAAGGATCCCGTTGCTATGAAATGTGCGCTTGGTGAAAATCCAAAGAACTGTTACGGACAGCAGGCAAAAAAGGCTCCCTTCACTCGCATGGCCATTTCCGCACTGATGCGCGAGACACTCTATCGCGCACGTACATATGCAGAGGAAAAGGAATCGGGCAAGGAGGGAAAATTTGATCTCCGCATGGAGGCACTCGTCCCCGTTGTACGGGGCGAGCTTCCGCTCAAGGTACACGCACACCGCGCTGACGATATCTTCACCGCGATTCGTATTGCACACGAGTTTGGTCTTAAACTGACGCTGGATCACTGTACAGAGGGACATTTGATCGCCGATGCGCTTGCCTGTGAGGGCTTCCCTGTCCTGATCGGACCGTCTTACGGCGGTCGCTCCAAAGCCGAGCTTGAGCATAAGAGCTTTATCACGCCGGGCATTTTGCACGCGGCAGGCGTAGAGGTCTCGATCATCACCGATGCGGGCGTGAGTCCGATTGAAAACCTGCCTATGTTTGCCGGAATGGCGGCCAATGCAGGTCTTCCCCTTGACGCCGCTTGGCGTGCCATTACGATCAATCCTGCCAAGGCACTCGGTATTGCAGACAGAGTCGGTTCACTTGAAGCGGGAAAAGATGCAGACGTCGTTGTTTGGACAGCCGATCCCCTCTCCACCATCGGCGGAGAGGCGCATATCACCGTCGTTGACGGAAAAATCGTATACCGTGCATAAAAAAACTTTTCCCCGACAAAAAGGAACTGCCCGAAGGAAATTATCCTTCGGACAGTCCTTTTTTGTTGCTTACCGTTTGTTTTTACCCGACTCGAGCATACGCTGAATCAGCTTAACCGTCTCAATTACGGGAATTACCGACAAGGCAAGGAGCATGGCTACGCCGTATTCAAGGAAGGAGATCTCTGTAAACTCAAACATTTCGCGCAGGAAGGGCACGTATACGACGAGCGTCGTTGCTGCGAAGGAAGCAAGCATGGCACCCCAGAGGAAGAGATTATGCGTCTTCATGGAAAAGATAGACTTGCGGCGGGAGCGCATATTGAAGGAGTGGAAAATTTCGGCCATCGAAAGCGCGAGAAAAGCCATCGTCATGCCGTCGGCGCTGTCGACAAATTCCCAGACGCCCGATTCGATATAGTGACCGACAATATATGCCGAAACCGTAATCACAGCCGCCATCAGCCCCTGCAGGACAACGTCAAAGCCCATACCGCCGGCAAAAATACCGTCCCCCGCATCACGCGGCTTACGCTTCATAATATCCCGCTCACCCTTCTCCATGCTGAGAGCAAGTGCCGGGAAGGTATCGGTAATCAGGTTGATAAAGAGCAGATGCACCGGCTTGAGCAGCGTAAAGCCAACCATTGAAGAGAAGAAAATGGCAAGCACCTCTGCCAGGTTGGAGGATAAAAGGAACTGGATGGATTTACGGATGTTATCATAGATCCGTCTTCCCTCTTCAACCGCCGAAACGATGGTGGCAAAGTTGTCGTCGGCAAGCACCATATCGGCGACGTTTTTGGTGACGTCGGTACCGGTGATGCCCATACCCACGCCGATGTCGGCATTTTTGATCGAAGGTGCGTCGTTGACGCCGTCACCGGTCATTGCGGTGATCTTCCCCTTTGCACGCCATGCATTGACGATACGCACCTTATGCTCGGGCTGAACGCGGGCGTAGACCGAATATTTTTCGATATCGTCGGCCAATTGCTCATCCGAGATTTCGTCCAGCTGTGCGCCGGTAATGGCCTGCTCTGCGCTGTCGATGATACCCAGCTGCATGGCAATGGCCACGGCAGTATCTCTGTGGTCACCCGTAATCATAATCGGACGGATACCTGCCTCGCGGCAGCGATCAATGGCCGGCTTGACCTCGGGACGGACAGGGTCGATCATGCCGGTAAGGCCGATATAGCAGAGTTCCTGCTCAAGCACCTCGGGTGCATATTCGGCGGGTTCGGCCGTCCAGATACGCTGAGCGGCGCAGAGAACACGCAGAGCTTTATCTGCCATTGCCTTGTTGGCGGCGAGAATCTCGGCACGGGCTTTGTCATCAAGGCTGACAGCCCGGCCGTTTTTGTACATTGTCGTACAACGCTTCAGCACCTCATCGGGTGCGCCTTTGGTATACTGGATAAAGCTGCCGTCAGCCTGCTGATGGACGGTGGACATCATCTTGCGCATCGAATCAAAGGGGGCCTCACCAACACGGGGCAAGCTCTCCTTAAGTGCGGGCTTGGGCATATTTAATGCACTTGCATAATTAACAAGGGCACATTCGGTCGGCTCGCCAACCGCCTCGCCCTTCTCGTCAAGCTCAGCATCCGAACAAAGTGCCATCGCACGGGCAAGAAGCGCCTCGTCATCTCCGCTGTGCTCAACAACGGTCATCTTATTCTGCGTCAGTGTACCCGTCTTATCCGAGCAGATAATCTGCGCACAGCCGAGGGTTTCCACGGCGGTCAAACGGCGAATTACGGCATTGCGCTTCGACATATTGGTCACACCGATCGAGAGCACAATGGTCACAACGGCAGCAAGGCCCTCGGGAATTGCCGCAACTGCCAGGCTGATTGCAATCATGAAGGTGTCGATCAGATCGGCAAACTGCACGTTGGGCAAAAGCTTAAGAACATCCACGGCAAAAACAACAACGCAGATACCAAGCACAAGGAAGCTGAGAATTTTACTGAGCTGATTGAGCTTCAACTGGAGCGGCGTTTCGCCGTCCTCTGCTTTGGTCAATGCATCGGCAATCTTGCCCATCTCGGTCTGCATACCGGTGTCGGTAACCACGGCTTTTCCGCGCCCATAAACAACCGTACTGCCCATGTAAACCATATTCTTTCGGTCACCCAGCGGTACGTCCTTATCGTCCGGCACCTCAAGGGTATCTACGTCTTTGGTTACGGGAACAGACTCACCGGTCAGTGCAGCTTCCTCAATTTTGAGGCTTGCACACTCGATCAGACGAGCATCTGCCGGAACAGCATCACCGGCCTCAAGCACAATAATATCGCCGGGTACAAGGTCTTCCGAATGGACGGTCATCTGGTGACCGTCACGAATCACCTTTGACGTCGCAGCAGCAATTTCCTGCAAGGCTTCAATCGCTTTTTCGGCCTTGCTTTCCTGGAAAACACCGAGCACCGCGTTGATCAGAACGACCGCCATAATGATAATGACATCGGCCATTCCCTCACCTTCCATTACACCGACCACGCCCGAAATGACGGCGGCAATGATCAGAATAATGATCATCGGATCGGCCAGCTGTGCAAGGAAACGCTGCAGCAGGGTGATCTTTTTCCCCTCTGCCAGCTTATTCTTTCCGTATCTCTCGGTTCGTTTTTGCACCTCGTCGCTCGTGAGGCCGTTTTCACTCACCTCTTGCTCTCTCAGAACGACGTCGTGCGGCTTGAGATATTCTCTCATGAAATCTCCTCCAAATTAATAAAAATAGACTCATATACAGAGTATTCTGCATATGAGACTCATTCTTTCAAGATAAACCAGACGAAAAATCGCCATGCTGTTGATTTATCTGACACAACCTTTAGCTGTGCCGAATTACTCCCTCAGAGTATGGATTATTATATCACTGATTCGTGAACAAATCATATCTTTTTATGCAATATTTCGTTAACAAATCATTTTCCGCTCTCTGCTTCCTCGTTTTTCTCAAGTGTCAGCTTAGAATACATGATCGTTTGACTACGGTATAGGCTGAAATTGCCCGACATCATATAGGCAGTAGCACAGACGAGGCAGAAAACCGGGATCTGTGTTGCGCCAAACAGTTCGATCGCGAGAAAAACAGAGGCGACCGGACAGTTTACGACTGCGCAGAAGAGCGCGATCAAACCAACCGCCGCGCCGAGTCCGGCGTCAAGCCCAATCAAGCCGCCAAACCAACAGCCGAAGGTTGCACCGACGAAAAAAGCAGGAACGATCTCGCCGCCCTTATATCCGGCAGCAATGGTGATGGCAGTAAACAGGATTTTGAGCATGAATGCCTCCGGCCGGGCATTTCCATCAAGTGCAAGCTCGATCATATCCATACCTGCACCGTTATAAGCAAACGACCCGACCGCATGGGTAAGCCCAATCAGAAGAACTGCACCGACAATTACGCGCAGATAGGCGTTAGGCAGTCCCTTTTTCATGATTTTGGAGCAGGTGCGAATGGAAACGCAAAACAGAATACTGACGATCGCACAAAGGAGCGCCAGGAGCATGATTCGGAGCATAACCGGTAAGGAAAGCGAAACTGGAACAGAAAGCGCAAATCTGACCGGTGTGACACCAAGGAGGATGGAGATTGTGTACGCAATCAAGGCAGAGATCAGACACGGAACGAAGCCCGCATAAAACATGATGCCGACACTGGTTACCTCAATCGCAAAAAAGGCAGCGGTCATAGGCGTTCCGAACATCGCAGCGAACACTGCGCTCATGCCGCTCATTACCATAATATGCAGATTTTCCGATTTTAGACGAAGCAGCTTTCCGAGTCGGTAGGCAACGCTTCCGCCAAGCTGAAGTGCTGCTCCTTCCCTTCCTGCCGAGCCGCCGACCAAATGGGTAATCACCGTTCCGATAAAGATCAAGGGTGCCATCATAAACGGAACGTCTTTTTTCACTCTGACCGATTCAAGAACAAGGTTGGTATCGACGCCGCGGTTTGCGTGAAAGGTATGATAGAGCCAAACAATCACCAAGCCGCCGACAGGCAGCAGGTAAAGCATCCAGGCGTACTCTCCGCGTAACTCGGTCACATAGTCAATGGAGCGGTGGAAAATGCTGCCGAGCACGCCGCCGATACCACCGATCAAGGAGGATAACAGAATCCATTTCAAAAATGATACGGCGTATTGGCCGATCCTTGAAAACGCCGCTCGGATTTCTTTCAACGTCCATGTCTCCCTTCAAGCTATACTTTGACCGTTTTCAGAAAACGGCACGATACCTTGCGGCAAAATGCCGCAAGGTATCTCCAAAATTTTGATCCGTATTCGAATTTAACGTGAACCACGCGTCTCTGCTTCTTCGAGCTTTTTCTGACGACGCTGTTTGACCTCCTCGGGCATCGGCTTGATGTCACCGGCTGCGGACAGTGCCTGACGAGTCATCAACGGACCGACGATTTCATAAATCAGAACCGCAAAAAGGGTGATATTACGAATCAACGTTCCCTCGGCCCCCAGCTGCATCGCAACCGTGCACATACCAAGCGCAACGCCTGCCTGCGGGAAAAGCGTGATACCAAGGAATTTGCAGATTTCAGGCGAGCAATTCGTCATTTTCGCACTGACATACGTACCGAAATATTTTCCCAGGCAGCGGAAGAGAATGTACACAAGACCAATAACCACAATCGTCCATTCGGCAAAAACGTTCAGCTCAAGTTCTGCACCGCTGATGACAAAGAAAATCGCAAAAAGCGGCGAGGTCCATTTGTCGGATGCGGCCATAAGATCGTGGGAAAGCGGACAGATATTGCAGAATATCGTTCCCAGCATCATGCAAACGAGCAGAGACGAGAAGCTGATATGTACAGAACCGACGTGGAAATCGAGCATTGAGAGTGCCGCGGTCAGGAAGACAACGGCGATTGTCAGATTCAAACGGTTGGTATTGGAGTTGAAAAGCTTCTCAAGCTGAGTCAGCACCCATCCCATGATCGCGCCGAGGATAAGCGAGCATACAATCTCTACAAGAGGATTGACAATAATCGAAACCAAATCAACCGCCCCACTGCCAAGCGTTCTGGCAATACCGAAGGAGATGGCAAATACGATCAGACCAACGGCATCATCAAGTGCAACGATGGGCAGGAGAAGATCGGTCAGCGGACCTTTTGCCTTGTACTGACGGACAACCATAAGGGTGGCGGCAGGAGCTGTGGCGGTTGCAATTGCACCAAGCGTGAGCATCTGCGAAACGGTAAGTGTACCTTCGGGAAGAAGGAAAATCAGACCAAGCAGAGCAAGATCGACGAGAAGTGTCGCGGCAAGTGCCTGCAATATACCGATCACAAGGGCTTGCTTACCCGTCTTTTTCAAGTCCTCCAGGCGGAACTCATTGCCAATGGAAAACGCAATAAAGCCGAGAGCAACCTCGGAAATCAACGACAAAACATGGACCGAATCCATGCTCGGGAAACCAAGACCATCTATGCCAAGTGCGCCGAGGCAGTAAGGACCGATCAGAACACCTGCGATCAAATAAGCGGTTACTGACGGCAGCTTAAGCGGCTTAAAAGCTCTGGTCATCAATAATCCGGCCAGAAGCGCGATAGAGACAGAAAGCAGTATTGCCATGACAAAAATGCACTTCCTTTGTAAAAAATAAGAAATTTCCGCGAAAAAGCGACTTGTCTCGACAAGTCGCTTTTCCGTTGGAATAAAGCACAGCAACATTCGTGCTATGCCCTCGGGTTTGGTGGGCCTTCAGGGACTCGAACCCGGGACCAACCGGTTATGAGCCGGTGGCTCTAACCAACTGAGCTAAAGGCCCGTTACCGATATATTATACCGCAATCTCTCCGGAATGTCAAGAGAAATCCCACAATAATTCCCTGTGCAAAACAAAAATCCAATCTTTTTTCAAAAGAAAACAGGCACCCACCATAAAATGGGTGCCTGCCGTTGCATCATATGGAAAACCGATTAGTCAACCAACTTGATGAGTGCCATCTCGGCTGCGTCGCCGCGACGGGGACCAAGCTTGTAGATCTGCGTGTAACCGCCGGTACGCTCTGCGTACTTGGGTGCAATCTCGTTGAACAGCTTGGAAACAACTTCTTCCTTGGTGATATATGCCAGCGCTGCGCGGCGGGAAGCAAGGGTGTTCTTCTTGCCAAGGGTAATCATCTGTTCTGCAATGCTGCGAACTTCCTTAGCACGAGTGAGCGTGGTTTCAATCGAACCATTCTCCAGTAAATAGGTCACCATGCCTCTCAACATCGCCTGTCTGTGCGCGGTCGGTCTGCCGAGTTTTCTGGTTCCGGGCATTTTAATTCCCTCCTTCTGCTGTAGTTAAATTACGATTTGTTCCGTTCGGTCGGAGATGACAAACCTCAAGTCTGTCTTACTCTTCCTCTCTCTTGAGGTCAACGCCGAGCGAATGGAGCTTGAAAATGACTTCTTCAAGCGATTTCTTACCGAGATTGCGCACCTTAATCATGTCTTCCTCGGTGCGGTTGGTCAGATCTTCTACTGTATCAATGCCTGCACGCTTCAAGCAGTTGAAGCTGCGTACAGACATGTCAAGTTCCTCAATGGTCATCTCAAGGACCTTTTCCTTCATGGTCTCTTCACGTTCGACCAAAATCTCTGCCTTCTTTGCTTCATCAGACAAATCCACAAACAGGTTGAGATGCTCGTTGAGAATCTTGGCGCCAAGAGAAATCGCTTCCTTCGCCGAGATGGTTCCGTTGGTCAGAACCTCCAGCGTCAGTTTATCAAGGTCGGTGACGGTACCGACACGGGTATTTTCAACCGTGTAATTTACGTTGTAAACGGGGGTGTAGATGGAGTCTGTGTAAATGGTACCGATCGGTGCGGATACATTGGTACCCAGCAACGAATTGTGGATCTGCTTGTTACGCTCCTGAGAAACGTAGCCACGACCCGAATCGAAGGTCAGTTCCATATACAGTCTCTCATTCTCACCAACAGTGGCGATATGATGATCGGGACTCAAAATCTCGATATCGGAATCGGCTTTGATGTCGCCTGCGGTGACATTCTTTTCACCGGTTACATCGATTACGACCGTCTTAGGGGCATTGGTATACAGTCTTGCGACAATACCTTTGACGTTGAGAACGATCTCTGTTACATCCTCCTTGACGCCGGGTACTACAGAGAATTCATGCAGTA
>JAZNCR010000015.1:0-2263 GCA_045587605.1 Eubacteriales bacterium | reverse complement strand
TTCTATGAAACAGTATATTCTGTTCAATCCTCACGCGGGTAACGGTACCGCCGAAGATGCCGCCAAGAAGCTGGCTGATGCTTCGCCTGCATCCTCTGTTTTGCTGGATATGACGTCTCTGAACGGATATGCATCCTTCTTTGACGAGGTATCTGCCGATGACATGCTGACGATCTGCGGCGGAGACGGCACGCTGAACCGATTCATCAACGACACCGACGGGTTGACGATTCCCTGCGAGGTCTACTATATGGCGGTGGGATCCGGCAATGATTTTCTTCGTGATTTGAATTTGTCCCCCGACGGCACTCCTGTCTGCATTACCCGGTACATACAAAATCTGCCTGTTACCGAGGTCAAGGGCAAGCGCTACCGCTTCCTCAATAACGTAGGCTTCGGCATCGACGGCTACTGCTGTGAGGTGGGAGATGAGCAAAAGGCAAAGTCCAGCAAGGCAATCAATTACACCGCTATTGCCATCAAAGGTCTTTTGTTCCACTACAAGCCCACGAGCGCCGTGATCACGGTGGATGGTAAGGAGTACCGCTTCAAGAAGGTATGGCTGGCTCCTACCATGAAGGGCCGCTACTACGGCGGCGGCATGATGGCCACTCCCGCCCAGGATCGTGCCGCCGAGGACGGAAAGCTCTCGGTGCTGGTCTTCCACGGGTCAAGCAGTATCCGCACCCTGATGGTGTTCCCCTCCATTTTCAAGGGCGAGCATATCAAGCACAGCAAGATCGTCACGGTACTGACGGGCTACGACATCAAGGTTGTTTTTGAGCGGCCCTCCCCCTTACAGGTCGACGGCGAGACGGTGTCGGGCGTGACCGAATATACCTCTTCGGCCAAGGTGCCTGCTCCGGCAAATGTCTGATACCACATAATTAAAAATCCCGACGATCCCATTAAAGAGATCCGTCGGGATTTTTGTTATCGTTCAAACGGAAGAATAATCAAAAAACCATTATTCATCTCTCCCATTTATCCATCAAGGCTCTGATCTGTGCCGCGAACTTAGCATTCTCCTTGTTCGGCCGACTTTCGCAACGCTTGGCAAGAGCAAGAAGCGCCTCTGCCTGCGATACGAGATCACGGTGGATATTATTCTTTCTGGAGCGTGCCTTGGCAACGTCTGCTGCCGTAACACGCTTCTTTTCGGTGTATGCGGTCATAATACCCTTAATCAGATCGTACTCTGTTCCGCTGTATGGAGCCTCTACCGCATATCCGCGCTCCTTAAGTTCGTCGGAAAGGATCGAGATGGATTCCTCGTTTCCGTGATTCAGGAACACAGTGCGGGGTTTTTTCTCAAAGCTCTCAAGCCACGAAATAAGTCCCTGCTGATCGGCGTGTCCGCTGGTTCCCTTGAGGGAACGAATCTCGGCTCTGACGGCAATATCCTCACCGAAAAGTCTGACGTTCTGAATGCCCTCGATAAGATTCCTTCCAAGCGTGCCCTCGGCTTGATAACCCACAAACAGTATCAGATTCTGAGGTCTCCAAAGGTTATGCTTCAGATGATGCCTGATCCTGCCCGCCTCACACATACCGCTTGCTGACAGAATGACCTTCGGCTCGGGAGTTTCATTAATACGCTTGGACTCCTCGACCGTGACCGAAAGGCGCAGGTTTGGGAATTTGATGGGATCAATTCCCTGCTCGATCAATTTGTTTGTTTCTTCATCGAAGCAAGCGGGATCGCATTTGGAGAATATTTCGGTCGCTTCGATCGCCAAGGGGCTGTCAACGTAGACGGGGAAATCCGTATCCTTTACAAGCCCTCTTTGCTTGATCTCACGGATCGCATACAGAAGCTCCTGGGTGCGTCCGATGGCAAAGGACGGAATAATGACGTTTCCGCCTCTTGACAGCGTTTTATCAATAAACTGTGCCAGCATCTCTATCGTATCGGTATGTCGCTCGTGATTACGGCTACCATAAGTAGATTCGAGAACGAGATAGTCCGTCTCAGCGATAGGAGAAGGGTCCTTGATGATCGGCTGGTCGGTGTTGCCGACGTCACCGCTGAACACGATCTTCTTTTCCGCCTCTCCCTCTCGGAGCCATATTTCAATTGCCGCCGAGCCAAGCAGATGACCTATATCCGTAAAGCGAATATCTACGCCCGCGGATACGGTTGTTCTTCGATCATAGGGAACGCCTCTGAACAGCTTGATTGGTCCAAGTGCATCCTCAAGAGTGTACGTGGGGGTGAAATTTTCCTCACCCGAACGCTCCGCCTTTCTGTTTTTCCATTCGA
>JAZNCR010000014.1:0-2787 GCA_045587605.1 Eubacteriales bacterium | reverse complement strand
CGGTCCATGGGAGAGAGCGCCGCCTCACCGAGCACGACCATCAGCTCCTTCGCCTCGCGTCCGCGGGCATAGCTGGAGAAGAGCTGGTTCATCGTTCCCGCATGGTCCTCGCGGGTCTTTCCGTCGCCGATACCCTTGTCCTTGAGTCGGGACAGCGAGGGCAGGACGTCAACCGGCGGCATATAGCCCTTGCGGTACATCTCGCGCGAAAGAATAATCTGTCCCTCTGTGATATATCCGGTCAGGTCGGGAATCGGGTGGGTCTTATCATCCTCGGGCATGGTCAGGATCGGGATCATCGTGATCGAGCCCTCACTGCCCATCTTGCGGCCTGCGCGCTCGTACATGGTGGCAAGGTCGGTGTAAAGGTAGCCGGGATAGCCGCGGCGGCCGGGAACCTCCTTGCGGGCGGCAGACACCTCACGCAGTGCCTCTGCGTAGTTGGTAATATCGGTAATGATGACCAGCACGTGCATATCGCACTCAAAGGCCAGATACTCTGCCGCCGTCAGTGCCATACGCGGCGTGGAAATTCGCTCGATGGCAGGGTCGGAGGCAAGGTTGACGAAGAGAACGGTACGGTCGATCGCGCCCGTTTTCTTAAAGTCGGAGATAAAGAAGTCGGCTTCCTCAAAGGTGATACCGACGGCGGCAAAGACAACCGCAAACTTACTGTCAGTTCCGCGTACCTTTGCCTGGCGCGCGATCTGGGCGGCCAAGTCGGCGTGCGGCAGACCCGAGCCCGAGAAGATGGGCAGCTTCTGACCGCGGACGAGGGTGTTAAGACCGTCGATGGTCGAAATACCGGTCTGAATAAATTCAGACGGATAGTAGCGAGCCGCAGGATTGATCGGCGTGCCGTTGATATCGAGCGACTTCTCGGGGAGAAGCCGTGCACCGCCGTCAATAACCTCGCCCATACCGTTGAAAACGCGGCCGAGCATATCGGGGGAAACGGGCAGCTCAACGCCGTGACCCGTAAAACGAACCTTACTGTCGGCAAGGTTGATGCCCGCCGAGCTCTCAAAAAGCTGGACCAGCACATTGCGGCCGTTGACCTCGAGCACGCGGCAGCGGCGAACCTCACCGTTTGGCAGCTCGATCTCGCCCAGCTCGTCATACTTAACACCGTCAACCCGACGGACAAGCATCAGAGGACCGGCAACTTCTTCGATTGTTCTGTATTCTTTGATCATATCGTTCCTCCCTGCACTCACGCATCAGCCTGTGCGGCGGCAACGAGACCGTCGAGTGCGTCTTCCATTGCGCGGCGAATCGCATCGTATTCGCGCGCACAGTCCTCATAGGGAACTGCCTTTGCACGGCCGATGCGTTCACGGATGGGCAGATCAGCAACCTTCTGCACGTCAGCACCCGCCGAAATGGCACGGCGCGCCTTCTCATGGAAATCAAAAATCAGCGACATCAGCGCATACTGCTTATCAAGCTGCGAATAGCTGTCGTCCTCTTCAAATGCATTCTGCTGCATGAAGTCCTCACGCAGAGAGCGGGCAACCTCAAGGGTCAGTCTGTCCTCGGACGAAAGTGCATCCACGCCGACTAGCTTAACGATCTCCTCAAGCTCTGCCTCAACCTGAAGCAGCTTCATACAGCGGCCGGTCAACTCCATCCAGTCGCGCGAGACGTTCTCTGCAAACCAGGGAGCAAGACGGTCGCGGTAAAGCGAGTAGGAGTTGAGCCAGTTGATGGCCGGGAAGTGACGGCGATAGGCCAAAGAGGAATCAAGTCCCCAGAACACCTTGACGATACGCAGGGTCGCCTGGGTAACCGGCTCGGAAATATCACCGCCCTGAGGAGATACGGCACCAAAGGCCGAAAGTGCGCCCTGTCTGCCGCCGGAACCGAGGCCGACGACCTTACCGGCACGCTCGTAGAACTGAGCAAGACGCGAGGTCAGGTATGCGGGATAACCCTCTTCACCCGGCATTTCTTCAAGTCGGCCCGACATCTCGCGCAGAGCCTCTGCCCAGCGGGAGGTCGAGTCGGCGATAACGGCAACCGAGTAGCCCATATCGCGGTAGTATTCGGCAATGGTGATACCGGTATAAATCGATGCCTCACGGGCGGCAACCGGCATATCCGAGGTGTTGGCGATCAGCACCGTGCGTTCCATCAGCGATTTGCCGGTGCGCGGGTCCTTCAGCTCGGGGAATTCACGCAGAACGTCGGTCATCTCATTGCCGCGCTCACCGCAGCCGATGTAGACGACGAGGTCAACGTCCGACCACTTTGCCAGCTGATGCTGAACGACCGTCTTGCCCGAGCCGAAGGGGCCCGGGACACAGGCCGTACCGCCCTTGGCGATCGGGAAGAGCGCATCGATGATACGCTGACCGGTGATCATCGGTTCAACGGGAGGGAGCTTCTCCGCATAGGGGCGGGAAACGCGGACCGGCCACTTCTGCATCAGGGTAAGCGCCATGCTCTCACCGTTCTCAAGGCGCAGGCGGCCGATAGAATCGGTCACGGTGTAGTTGCCCGAGAGAAGCTCGAGAATGGTACCCGAGGTCTTCGGGGGAACCATGATCTTGTGGCGGATAACGTCGGTCTCCTGTACGTAACCGAGAATATCGCCGGGGCCGAGAACGTCACCCTTCTTCGCCACCGCTTCAAAGTGCCAGACGCGGCTGCGGTCAAGCGCAGGCTCCTCAATACCACGGGTCAGGTTGGAGCCGACCTTGAGCCGCATGGCTTCAAGCGGACGCTGGATACCGTCGTAAATATTGGTCAGAAGACCGGGGCCGAGCTCAACCAAGTCGGAGGCCA
>JAZNCR010000013.1:0-10493 GCA_045587605.1 Eubacteriales bacterium | reverse complement strand
TGGTTCCCCGGCCATATGGCCAAAACACGCAGGTTGATTACAGAAAATCTTGCATCGGTCGATCTTGTGATTGAATTGCTTGACGCCCGCATCCCGCAAAGCTCGAGAAATCCCGAGATCAAGCGGCTCTGTGGGACAAAGCCCACCATTACCCTGCTCAACAAGGCCTCGCTTGCCGATCCTGCCGCTTCTGCGAAGTGGGCCGCCCTTCTCTCGGACGATAAGTCACGCGCCATCATCTGCGACTGTGCAAGCGGTGAGGGGCTCAACCGGATCATGCCTGCCGTCCGCGAGCTTCTTGCGGAGAAGCTTGAACGCTGGGCGCAGAAGGGGATGCACGGACGCCGCCTCAAGGCAATGGTCGTCGGCATTCCCAACGTGGGAAAATCTTCTTTGATCAACCGATTGGCCGGAAAAAGCCGCGCCAAGGTCGAAAACCGCCCGGGTGTGACACGCGACAAGCAATGGGTCACGACGTCGATCGGTCTCGATCTGCTCGATATGCCGGGTGTGCTGTGGCCGAAATTTGACGACCGTTTGACGGGTGAAAATCTCGCGCTGACGGGTGCTATCAAGGACGATATTCTCGATATTGAAACCCTGGGCCTTCTTCTCTGCGACCGCTTGATGAAAAGCTATCCCGAGCTTCTTACGGCACGCTATAAGCTCAAGCCTGAGGATATCTCCGGCGCGAATGATCATATCGAGCTCTTCAATCTGATCGGACGCAAGCGCGGTTTCCTCATCTCCGGCGGTGAGATCGACACTGAGCGCACGGCAAATATGCTTATCGATGAATTCCGCGCCGCGAAGATCGGTCGGATCACACTTGATCGCTTCCCTGCGGATAAGGAGGAAGAGAACGATGCTTGAGTCTTCCCTTTTTGATTCCCTTCGCACGGAAGGCTATTCGATCATCTGCGGCGTTGACGAGGCAGGACGCGGACCGCTTTGCGGGCCGGTTGTTGCCGCCGCCGTCATCCTTCCCGACGGCTGGATTCCCGAAGGGCTCAACGATTCCAAAAAGCTGACCGAACGCAAGCGGGAAAAGCTTTTTGACGAAATCACGGCAGGTGCAATTGCTTACGGCATTGCCGAAGCGAACGTTGAGGAAATAAATGAATACAATATTCTTGAGGCAACTCTGCTCGCGATGCGGCGCGCCATTGCCAAATTATCTCCTGCTCCGGATATTGCCCTCATTGACGGCAATATTGACCGTGATTTTCCGCTTCCCGCCCGCGCTGTCATCGGCGGAGATGCAATCGTTCCCGCGATTGCTGCCGCATCGATTTTGGCAAAGGTAACCCGGGACCGACTCTGCGCCGAACTGGATGCGGCCTATCCCGGCTATGGGATTGCCAAGCATAAGGGATACGGCACAAAAGCCCATATGGACGCCCTTCGCACGCTCGGTCCGTCACCGATTCATCGCAAACAGTTCATCCGCTTTCTTGACCGTGAGGCAGAGGGATGAGTACAACGCGTGAAATCGGCGCATTGGGCGAGGATTTTGCCGCCGCATATCTGCGCAAGCAAGGCTACACGATTGTTGCCCGGAATTTTTACGCAAGCCATTATGAGATCGACATCATTGCACGTCGAGGACAATATATATGCTTTGTTGAGGTAAAAACCCGCCGCATCACCGAGGCCGAACGCTACGGACGCCCGGCGGCGGCCGTGACATACGGAAAGCAAAAACGCTTGGTTGCTGCGGCCGCGCAGTATCTGCGCCGCCATCCGGGACAGGGACAGCCAAGACTTGACGTAATTGAAGTATACCTGTCCGATGACGAGCCCCTTCCCCGCCGTGCCGCAAAAATCGTGCATATGCAGGGCGCGTTCGTTCGCGCATAGCCGATCGACTATACAAGGCGAGGTGCCAAAAATGAATTTATTTGATCTTCACTGTGATACCGCACTTTCTCTCTACACAAAGAATGAATCGCTTGGCCACGGAAACTGTCATATATCGCTCGACCGCGCCGTCGGGTATCCGCATTACGCGCAGATTATGGCGATCTGGAGTGCGCATACACTGGATAACGGGGCGGCATGGAAGCAATTTCATCACGCCGCGGATGAACTTCTGCGGCAGGTTGACGGAGAACGGGAACGGACTGTGCTCTGCCGCACGGCAGATGAGCTTGCGGCCGCGTGGACGGCGGGAAAGTCCGCGCTCATCCTGGCCGTTGAGGATGCACGACTGCTTGACGGCGAAATCGACCGCCTGCCGGTTCTTGCCGCACGCGGAGTTCGTTTTCTTACCCTGACCTGGAGCGGAGACACCTGTATCGGCGGTTCGCACAACTCCACCTGCGGGCTGACCGAGTTTGGGCGCGCCGTCGTGGCGCAATGCTTCAAGCTCGGCATTATTCCCGATGTCTCACACGCCTCTGACGCCACGGCCGATGAAACGATCGCCATGGCTCGTGCCGCCGACAAAGCCGTTGTTGCAACGCATTCCAATGCTCGCGCTGTCTGTGCGCACAAACGCAATCTGACCGATGCACAGTTTACGGCAATCCGTGATCTCGGCGGCATCGTCGGCATCAGTCTCTGCCCCGAGCATCTCTCCGCCGCTGCTCCCCGTAATATCGACACTGTTCTCCGACATATCGAGCATTATCTCTCGCTCGGCGGAGAAAAAACAATTTGTCTGGGCGCAGATCTTGACGGTACAAATCTGCCCGACGGTTTTCACGGCATCGAGGATATGGAAAAAATTGCTGATGCACTTGCCGCCCGTAACTACCCGCAGACATTGATTGAAAACATCACCTTCGGCAATGCACTCCGCTTCGCCGAACAGAATCTGAAAGCTTGACCCAATCGGGCTTTACCATAAAAAATAAGACAAAAAAGAGGTATCCCATGAAATTTCACAGCACACGCGACACGGCCAAGGTCGGCTACGATTCTGCCGTTGTCATCAAACAGGGACTTGCCGCAGACGGCGGTCTTTTCGTCCCCGAATCAATTCCTGCGCTGACCGAAGGCGAAATCGATACTCTGCTTTCCGCCGATTACGCTACCCGTGCCGCGGTCATTCTCGGCAAATATCTGACCGATTATACCGAAGAAGAGCTGCTCGCCGACTGCCGCGAGGCCTATGCCGAGGACAGCTTTGTCGGCGGTGCCGCACCCCTTTATGCCATCGACGATACCGTCTCGACCCTTGAACTCTGGCACGGTCCAACCGCCGCATTCAAGGATATGGCACTGCAGATTATGCCTCGCCTGCTTTCCCGTGCGCTCGTCAAGACCGGAGAAAAGCGTACCGCACTGATCCTCGTTGCCACGTCGGGCGATACCGGAAAGGCCGCGCTTGAGGGATACCGCGATATTCCCGGTGTCTCCATGCAGGTGTTCTACCCGGTTGACGGGGTCAGCCGCGTGCAAAAGCTGCAGATGGCGACCCAGCTGGGTGAGAACGTCTCGGTCTGTGCGATCCGCGGCAATTTCGACGATGCGCAAAACGGCGTTAAGCGCATTTTTGCCGACAAGGAGGCCGCTGCACGTCTTGATGAGAAGGGGTATTTCCTCTCCAGTGCAAACTCGATCAACTGGGGCAGACTCGCTCCCCAAATTGCTTACTACGTCTCTGCATGGCTCGATCTCCTCAACGCCGGAAAGCTTGCTCGCGGAGAAAGCTTCAACGTCTGTGTGCCAACCGGCAACTTCGGCAACATCTTCGCCGCATACCTGGCCAAGCGCATGGGTGTGCCGATCGGCCGCCTGATCTGCGCTTCCAACCGCAACAATATTCTGACCGACTTCCTTGCAACCGGTACCTACGACCGCAACCGCGCTTTCTATACCACAATGTCTCCCTCGATGGATATTCTGATTTCGAGCAATCTCGAACGTCTGCTCTACTTCACAGCCGGATCGGAGGCAACGGCGGCTTATATGAAGTCACTCAATGAAACGGGTGCTTATTCCGTCAGCGCTGATACCAAGGCGGCAATCGACGCCGATTTCTGCGGATATTTTGCCGATGAGACGGCTACCGCATCGGTTATCCGTGAGATCTGGGAGAGCAAGCATTATCTCTGCGATACACATACTGCCGTCGGTCTTTCCGCGGCAAAGCAGTATATTGCCGAGACAGGTGACACGCGCCGGATGGTCGTTGCCTCGACGGCAAGTCCCTACAAATTTGCCGCAGACGTTCTGGCATCCCTCGGCGGCGACGTGCCTGCCGATCAGCTTGACGCACTTGACGCCCTGACCGCCTTGACCGGCGTTGAGATTCCCTATCCGCTTCGCGGCCTTGCCGAACGCAAGGTTCGCTTTACCGAGGTCTGCGCGCCTGCGGAGATGCTTGACATCGTATACGGCTGCTTAAAATAATCCGGTCCGCAGCTTTATATGTATCCACAGGGGATAAAATCCCCTGCGGACAAGAAAATTTCCTCAGCTCTCCTTCGGCTTGAAGGTGACACAGGCGGTCTCGCCGCTGGTGCTGGCGTGCGTAGGACCTACGTTGATCTGACCCGCCGTGCAGTAATGCTGACCGTCGTGATAGGTGCAGTTTTTGACGTCACAGCTGATCCCGTTGATATGCTTGGGCTCGCCGCATCCGCAATTACGGTTATCCATTCCCCTCATCTCCTTTCCTCGTTGTTCGCGCTTAGTTTGTGCCGTGCATGATCCGTCTATGCGGATCAAATGATGAAAAATTTCCGTTCAAGGAGGGATTGAATGTCTTTATATGTGCTCGCCGACCTGCATTTGTCGGGAACGGTGAACAAATCGATGGAAGTATTCGGTCCGCGCTGGAGCGGGTATACCGAAAAAATCCGAAAAAATTGGAGTGCTGTCGTTGAGCCTGACGACGTCGTCATTATTCCCGGGGATATTTCCTGGGGAATGACACTTGAGGAGGCAGAGGTTGATCTGCACTTCATCGACGCACTTCCCGGAAGAAAGCTGCTCGGCAAAGGAAATCATGATTTCTGGTGGGCAACAATGAACAAAATGACCACCTTCTTTGCTGAGCACGGTATCAAAACGATTGATATTCTTTATAACAATGCCTATCGGCTCGACGATTTTATCGTCTGCGGAACACGCGGCTGGTTTAACGACGAGAAACAGCAGTCCACTGCCTTCCCGACCGATTATGCCAAAATCGTTAACCGCGAGGTACAACGCCTCGCCATGAGTCTTGATGCTGCTGAGCTGCTCCGCAGAGAGACGCCCGAGCTTCCGATTCTTGTATTTTTGCATTTCCCACCCGTTTGGGGAAGCTTTGTCTGCCGAGAGATCGTCGATCTTCTTCATGCGCGCGGAATAAGAAAATGCTATTTCGGGCATATCCACGGCGCATATACCGCCCCCCGTACAACGACCTTTGAGGGCATTGATATGGTTCTCTGCTCGGCCGATTATTTGAAATTTGCCCCCATGCCGATTTTTCCCGACGTTGACTGGGAATAATCGAAAATTTCCGTTTATCCCTTGACAATAGCACGATTGTGTTATACAATATACTTTGTATGTAAAAAATTCCTATTTCTATTGGAGGATGTAAAACAATGAGTCTGATCAAATCAGAAAAGACCGCGACAAACCGCTTTGAGCTGGAGTTCTCGGTCGACCACGATACCTTTGAAAATGCGGTAAACAAGGTATACCGCAAGAGCGTTAAGGACATCAATGTCCCCGGCTTCCGCAAGGGTAAGGCTCCCCGCTCGGTCATCGAAAAGAGATTCGGCAGCGGCGTATTCTATGAAGATGCAATCAACGAGGTTCTTCCCGAGGCGTATGCTGCCGCTGTGAAGGAATCCGCACTTGAGGTTGTCGGACAGCCTGAGTTTGACATCGTTTCGATCGACGAGACCGGTGTTGTTCTCAAGGCAATCGTTGACGTAAAGCCCGAGGTTAAGATTGAGGGCTATACCGGCATCGAGGTTACTCGTACCGTCGTTCCCGTAACCGATGAAGAGGTTGAGCGTGAGATCACCATGGTTCGCGAGCGCAACGCACGTGAGCTTGAGATCACCGACCGTGCCGCAGAGATGGGCGACACCGTAACCATCGATTTCGACGGTTATGTCAATGATGTTGCATTTGACGGCGGCAAGGCAGAGGGCCACAAGCTGAAGCTGGGCTCCGGTCAGTTCATCCCCGGCTTTGAGGATCAGATCGTTGGCAAAAATATCGGCGATGCATTTGATGTCAATGTAACCTTCCCCGAGGAATATCACGCTGAGGAGCTTGCAGGCAAGCCCGCTGTCTTTAAGTGTGTCCTGCACGCGATCACCGCAACCGAGCTTCCCGAGCTGGATGACGAATTTGCGAAGGACGTTTCCGAATTTGATACCCTCGATGAATATACTGCCGACGTTCGGGCAAAAATCCAGAAGAGACATGATAAGACCGCCGAGGGCGAGGTTGACGAGCAGCTGATCGAGGCTCTCATCTCCAAGCTCGAGGCTGAGATTCCGGAATCGATGTTCGTTGCCGAAACCGAGAACTTCGTTCGCGACTATGACAACCGTCTGCGTATGCAGGGACTTGATCTCAAGACCTACTTCCAGTACACCGGTCAGACGCTGGATTCTCTCCGTGAGCAGATGCGTCCCCAGGCTGAGCGTCAGGTCAAGACCCGTCTTGCTCTTGAGCAGATCGCCGCGGTTGAGGGCATTGTTGCCACCGAAGCGGAAATCGACGAGGAGTACAACGGCATCGCACAGGCATACGGTGTTGCGCTTGACGAGGTCAAGGCAAGCATTGATGCCGACATGATCGCGGCTGACATGAAGGTGAAGAAGGCAATGGATCTCGTCAGAGAAAAGGCCGCTATCACCGACAAAGCTCCCGAAGCCGATAAGGCCGAGGCTTAATCGAATTTTTACCTAAATCAGGAGGTTTTCCCATGGCATTGGTACCCGTAGTCGTCGAACAGACCAATCGCGGCGAGCGATCCTACGATATTTATTCCCGCCTTTTGAGCGACAGAATCGTTTTTCTTGCGGATGAGGTCAACGACGTTACCGCCTCCCTGGTCGTCGCACAGCTGCTCTTCCTTGAAGCGCAGGATCCCGACAAAGACATCAATCTTTATATCAACAGCCCCGGCGGCTCGATCACGGCAGGCATGGCGATTTACGACACCATGAATTACATCAAGTGTGACGTTTCCACCACCTGCATCGGTATGGCCGCAAGCATGGGCGCATTTCTGCTCAGCGCGGGTGCAAAGGGCAAGCGTTTTGCACTTCCGAACAGCGAAATTATGATTCACCAGCCGCTTGGCGGAACGCGCGGTCAGGCATCGGACATTAAAATCCATACCGACCACATCCTCCGCATTCGCGACAATCTCAATCATATTCTGGCCGAAAATACCGGCCGTTCGCTAAAGGAAATTGAGCGTGATACCGAGCGCGACAATTTCATGACCGCAAAGCAGGCCATGGAATACGGTCTGATTGACCGTGTCGTCACCCATCGGGCATAATTTCATTGAAAGGGTATCGCACACAATGCCTTCAAGTACCAACACGACCAACAGAACGACGGCGCGCTGCTCCTTCTGCGGCAGAACCGAGCATGAGGTAATGTTTCTCATTCCCTCCCCTACCGGTCTATATATCTGCGACAACTGTGTTGACGCCTGCCAGCAATTGATCCACGAGCATACGCACCGTCCCGATTACGATGGCGCGCTTTCGCTCGAAACACTTCCCAAGCCTGCCCAGATCAAGGCAACACTTGACGAATACGTGATCGGTCAGGACGAGGCAAAGGTTGCACTTTCGGTTGCCGTTTACAATCATTATAAGCGTATCCTGCACCGCGAACGTGCGGGTGACGATGAGGTAGAACTGCAGAAGAGCACCGTGCTTCTGCTCGGCCCTACCGGCGTAGGTAAGACCTATCTTGCCCAGACGCACGCCAACACGCTCAAGGTTCCCTTTGCCATCGCCGATGCGACCACGCTGACCGAAGCCGGTTACGTCGGTGAGGACGTAGAGAACATCCTGCTTCGCCTCATACAGGCAGCCGATTATGATATTGAGCTGGCCGAGCGTGGTATTATCTACATCGACGAGCTTGATAAAATTGCGCGCAAGAGCGAAAACCGCTCGATTACGCGTGACGTTTCGGGTGAGGGCGTTCAACAGGCACTCCTGAAAATCCTCGAAGGGACCGTCTCGAACGTGCCTCCGCAGGGCGGCAGAAAGCACCCCAACCAGGAATTTATTCAGATCAACACCGAAAACATTCTCTTTATCTGCGGCGGTGCATTTGAATCGCTCGATAAAATCATTGAGAAGCGCAAGGGCAATCAAACGATTGGCTTTGGCAGCGAAATCATGAAAAAAGAAGAGCGCACCGCACGCGGTATCTTCAAGGACGTGACGCCGCACGATATTGTCAAGTACGGTCTGATTCCCGAGCTTGTCGGCCGCATCCCGGTCATCGTTTCGTTGACCGAGCTTGACCGCGACGCACTTGTCCGCATTCTCAGCGAGCCGAAAAACTCGCTTCTGCGTCAGTATATGAAGCTGTTTGAAATGGACGACGTTAACCTCAGCTTTGAGGAAAATGCGCTCAACACCATTGCAGATCTGGCACTGACCAGAAACACCGGTGCGCGAGGATTGCGCTCGATTATGGAAAGCCTGATGCAGCAGATTATGTATGAAGTTCCTTCCCGTGACGACGTGGAAGCGGTAGTCATTACCGAGGCGTCGGTCCGCGGGGAAGAAAAACCGAAATACATTCTTCGCGCAGAAGCGCTTCCCGCTCCCGAGGCAAAGCCCGAGCTCCCATCGGCGTAACCGCAAGCAAACGTTAAAGCTGTCGTGCGCAATGCACGACAGCTTTTTTTCCTTGTAACACATCCAAATGACAGCAAAAGAAGAGCGCAGAGCCAAATAACGGCTCTGCGCTCTCTTTTGTTTAAGGATTTACTTATGATTGAGCTCAAGCGATGCTTCCATGGTCGTCGGCAGAATCGACACAAAGGTCTTGCCGGGTGTCATCACAAGCGGTTCGCCCGACTCGGTCGTGAAAGATATAACCGAATCACGCGTCTCTTTCGTCCACTTGATCGGGATCGATTTGCCGCAGGCAACATAATAACCTTTTCCCGTTCCGGTTGTACCGACCTCCAGCCGTCCGCTGGTATCGCCGGGAATTACATTGACTTCATGAAACAGGATAAGAATATTGGTATAGTTAAGCTGTTCTCCTGTCGTTCCGTCGATGTGCGCAACATTGCCGAACTGATAGCGATAATATGTATTGGTTTTCTCACTGTAAATCATCTGGGCAATGGAATATGTTGAATAATTGAGGATAAGATGCTTGGCTTCGTTGCCCGATGCAGCAGAATATTTTTCGGCGTCGAAGACAAACGGAGAGGTATAGCCGTCCTTGTGCTCCGTGGGATATTTTTTGTATGCAATCGCCGAACGGATACCGGCACCCGTAGTCATCAGACTATGCTCGGTTCCCATCGTCTTAAGACGGTTCTGATCGCGATACCAGGAGTTTGCGGGAAGCGTGTACATATTCACAAAGCAAATATTGTTAATACCGCGCTCTGCAATCTGTGCATATGCCTGAGGACTTCCGCCTGCATGAATATAGAGGGCGTCATGGTCCTGCGCCATATCCAAATAATAGTCGCGGGAGGAACGGATCGAACCGATTTCCGAAAGCGATTCATAATCCGAGAAAATTGCCATCAGACGGGTAAGCCCTCCCTCAACCAGACATTCATAGAGAACATCAGCACGGGCAATTCCCTCCTGCGGACAAGCAATGCGGAGATTGTTGAGCATGACAGCCGCGGGACGCCGAGCGGAAAGATCATCTTCTGCAGGCAGTCCGGTCAGCGGATTGACATATGCGGGAACTGCCGCAACCGGCTCGGTCTCGGGCGGCGTCGTGGTTTCGGGCGCGGCCGTAGTCTCGGGCGCTTCGGTTGTCGACGGAGTCGCTGTCGTTTCGGGCGCGTCCGTCGTTACGGGTGCTTCGGTGGTCGTGGGATCAATCGGATCATCTCCGCCCACGCAAGCCGGCAGGAACAGCATCATTGCCGCAAGTGCGGCACAGAGTATACGTTTCATTTTTTCTTTGCGCGCTCGTGCGCGACCTCCCCTTCTCAGTTTTACTGCTTCAGCGCGCGTTCAAGCCAGATAAGACCAATATCAAATGCATCGTAAAGACCGGTCTTCTGCCCCTGCTTGTAAATCTGCTGTGCGCCGTCGGTCGAAATGACCTGGATGAATACAGTATCGGGAACTTCAACGTCCCCAACCTTTTTATAGGACATAATTTCGAGCAAAAGAACGTATTTATCGCTCATGTCACCGTAGCAAATGGTATTCCCCTCTCTGACGAGCGGCTTTTCCTTGTATTCCAAATACTTTCCCTTAACGGTTGTTTTTGCATTCGTTTCAGACAATGTATTTTACCTCCATAATCATATTTGAAAAATCTTCTAACGTATATTTTACCACATT
>JAZNCR010000012.1:0-3451 GCA_045587605.1 Eubacteriales bacterium | reverse complement strand
GCTGCCGAATTACCGCTTCCCCTCACCGAAGAGTGTCGTGATGCTGATGTTGAGCAAAGCCAAGGATTTCCTGCAGAAGGCCTTTACCGTCATCTTTGTGGCGACCATTCTGATCTGGTTCCTTCAGAGCTTTGATCTGCGTCTCAACGTCGTGGAGGACAGCGCAAGCAGTCTGCTTGCCATCGTCGGCCGTGCCATCTCTCCCCTCTTTATTCCCCTCGGCTTTGCCGATTGGCGCATCTCGACCGCGCTCATCACCGGATTTTCGGCCAAGGAGGCCGTCGTCAGCACACTCACCGTTTTGATCGGTGCGTCGGTCGACGACAGTCCCGCTCTGCTGGCATCCCTCTTTACCCCCCTGACCGCCGTCAGCTTCTTAACCTTTACTCTGCTCTACACCCCCTGTGTTGCCGCAATTGCCACCATCAAACGTGAGCTTGGCTCGGGCCTGAAGGCCGCGGGCGTCGCGCTTCTGCAGTGCGGTGTTGCCTGGGTGATCGCCTTTATCGTATATCAGATCGGGCGGGTGATTCTCTTATGACCGCCGCCGATTATATTCTGCTTGCCGTCATCGCGCTCCTCCTTGCCGCCGCACTCTATTTTGCCCGGCGCCGCAAAAAACGCGGCGGTGGCTGCTGCGGCGGATGCGGCGGATGCGACTGCGGGTGCGAGAGAGACAAAAATAAAAAATAAGCCGGGATTTTCGTGCCCCGGCCAATCGAAAAAGTGGGTGCCGCGCCGATGAGCGCGACACCCACTTTTGTGGTCAAATTCTTATTCTTCGTCGAGATGCTTTGCCATTTCTGCCGCAATCTCGGGATCGTAGGAGAGGATCGGGGCCTCGTCCTTGCCCTTGATTTTGCGGTTGACATAGTTCTTCGTGATCTTCATCACAAGCGGGAAGAGAGCCACGACACCAATGAGGTTGGGGATCATCATCAGACCGTTGAAGGTGTCCGAAATATCCCAAGCCAAGGACGACGTCATCAGCGCACCCGAGAGGATCATCACAACGAAGATAACCTTGTATACCTTGACGCCCTTCGCGCCGAAGAGGTACTCAACTGCCTTCGAGCCGTACTGCGACCAGCCGAGCACGGTGGTGAAGGCAAAGAGAAGCATGGCAACGGCAACAAACCATTCTCCCGCCTGACCGTATACATTACCGAACGCCTTGCTGATCAGTGTAGCGTCATTCACGCCCTCAAGGGCATAGCCGGTCTCCAGGTTGATCAGACCGGAGGTGAGCGCGATAAGCGCGGTCATGGTACAGGTGATCATGGTGTCAAAGAAGACCTCGAAAATACCCCAAAGTCCCTGTCTGACAGGCTCCTTGACGTTAGAGGACGAGTGAACCATAACCGACGAGCCAAGACCTGCTTCGTTTGAGAAAACACCGCGCTTGCAGCCCTGAACAATCACCTGCTTGATGGCAATACCGGCAGCTGCACCTGCAACCGCCTTAACGCCAAAGGCAAACTTGAAAATCGAAGCAAAAGCGGGGATGATGCGGGCATAATTGATGCCGACGGCGATAAGACCGAATACAATATAGGCAATCGCCATGAAGGGAACGACGCGTTCCGCCACCGAAGCAACACGCTGGAGACCGCCGATGATGATCAGCGCACCGACAACCAGAAGCACCAGACCGATGCAGAGGTTGATCATGTTAATGCCGCCAAGCGTCCATTCGACGTTCGAGAAGAATGCGCTCTCCATATTGAGCACGATTTTGTTGACCTGTCCCATATTGCCGATACCGAAGGAGGCCAGAATTGCGAAGCAGGCAAAGAGTACGGCCAGAACCGATGCGATTGCACCGAAGCCCTTCTTCTTGCCGAGGCCGTCTTTGAGGTAGTACATGGCACCGCCCGACCACTCGCCGTCCTTGTTGCGGCGGCGGAAGTAGATACCGAGCACGTTTTCGGAGAAGTTGGTCATCATACCGAGGAATGCGGCGATCCACATCCAAAAGACGGCACCCGGACCGCCGATGACGATCGCGGCCGCAACACCGGCAATGTTACCGGTACCAACGGTAGCGGCAAGTGCGGTGCAGAGCGCCTGGAACTGCGAGATCGATTTTCTGTCGGTTTTCTTGGTGGATGCGCTGTCCTTGACAAACAGACTGCCGATGGTTTCCTTCCACCAATGCGCAAGATGAGAAATCTGGAAGACCTTCGTGCAGCAGGTCATGAGAATACCCGTACCGAGCAAAAGAACCAGGCCGGGAATACCCCAGATGAAGGTGTTGATTTCGCCGTTTATCTCGGCGACTTTTTCGAGAAATGCGTCCATAGTTTCCTCCTGAACGTAAAATAAAGTAAAAACGGTTTGCGCAAAAGCACAAACCGTCTATTCTCCCATATAGAAAAAGATAAAGCGAGGGGAAGGGTATCCCGTGAAACTTTGTCCTTTTGCCTGAGAGATTAGCGGAATCCGCTTTGCACCTTCGGCACTCAATCGAATGAGATTCTCCAAAGTTTTGTCAGCCAACAGTCTTCATCCGCGAACGGAAACCTGAGAGTGTTACTCCTTCGGCAGCATAAGCTTTTTCCTGCAGGCGTCATCCAAAAAACTATTTTTTGATATTATACTACAACTTTCCCCGTTTGGCAAGCCCCATCTGTCGAAAACGGAATATCTGATAAAAATCGACAAAAAACCAATAGAATTTTGTCAAAATCACCCAAAGCACGGCGCGGTCAACATTGCCATGACAGCGGTTTATCTCCCACTGCTTTGTTTGGATGATGCTTTTCGTAACGGCCGCTCCCCTTTACGCAAGGGATTCCTTGTACCATAAGAAAATAATTTTATTCATTGAAAAAACACTTGAAAAACGGTTTTTCTTATGCTAAAATCTTTGTAAGAACTTTTTTGAAAAGAAAGGAAGAACAAAATGATCACCGCAAACATCAATGATGCTATCGTAGAAATTTACAAAAATCTTCATCCCCGCTTTGCGGCTGCCTTTGAGGCACTGAAGAAGCTGGTCGCAGAGGATGCCGAGGTGGGAAAATACGAAATAGACGGCACGGATCTTTTTATCCTCGTGCAGGAATACGAAACCAAGCTTCTCTCCGAGAAGAAGTTTGAGATCCACCGCGAGTATATTGATATTCAGTGCATGATGCAGGGCGAAGAGGCCATGGGCGTTGAGTCGCTCGATAAGCTGACCGCAATGGGCGAGTATACCCCCGATGCGCAGTTCTTCTATCTCAATGATGCGTATGACAAGATCAACGTCGGTGCGGGCGAGTTCGTGATCTTCTTCCCCGGCGAGCCCCATGCCCCCAGCGCGGCAGTGGGCGACGTACCTTCGAAGGTAAAGAAAGCCGTCGTAAAGATCAGAGCGTAAAAATAAGCTTGATTGGGGCGAGCGATTTTCCGGCTGTGTAAACAATTTTGCCGTAGGGCGGGGGCTTGCTCCCGCCGTCTGCATTCG
>JAZNCR010000011.1:0-5944 GCA_045587605.1 Eubacteriales bacterium | reverse complement strand
AAAGCTCCTCAATAAGCTTGCCCTCGGCATCTCCCTCGGGATGTCCCGGATAGACCGCGATGTTAAGAATTCCGTCGCGGTCGGGAAGTTCTATCGCCGCCTCAATCGCGGGGATCGTAGTCTCGCGCATAGTGGTTATGCTCTTATCGCCGCCCGGAAGCCAGCCGAGAGTGAACCTTCCCGGCTTTATCGGCTCCTTGACGTAATTCTTTACGTTATGGTGCGAGTCACAGATGAGCGTATAATTTTCGGGGCAGCCCTCTGCCTCAAGCGTTTTTCTGCTCGATACAAGAGCATCCTCCTGAATATCAAAGGCAAACACCTCGCCCGTATCACCGACAGCCTTAGAGAGAAACGCGGTATCGTGACCGTTCCCCATCGTAAAATCTACCGCCCGGTCTCCCTCGCGCAGGTGATTGAGAATAAACTGCTTCTGCAGCGCAAGCAAATCGAGCATATGATTGTTTTTCGTCGGCTTCATGCGATCGTCTCCCTTGATTTTTCATCATTATTCAATTATTATACACCTATTGCGGCATATTTTCAAGAGGGCAGGCAAGACTTTTTCGGCCGCGTCCGTGCGATTTGCTTCTCCTCCCCGAAAAAGCGGCGGCACTTCCAAGAATCGTCAGCCATAAATCGACCGAAAAACGCACAGAATAGCAGCACACGAAAAAGAAAAAAGGAGGATGCTTATGCGGACCGTACTGCCCTGCGACCTGCGCTGTATGCTGCGCTGTCTCTCTTCCGCCGCGCTGATTCTCTCCCTTTCGCTCGGTGCGCTGCCCGATAATCCTCTGCCCACTCCGCCCTCAGCCACAGATGCGGAGAGGGCAGAGGAAACGGTCGCCGCCTCTCTTTTCTTCTCGCAGTGCGCCTTTTCCGACGATCTTGAGCTTGAGCTGCTCGCCCGCGTGGTTGCCGCCGAGGTAGGTGAGTACAGCTATGCGGCGCAGACGGCGTTTGCCGCCATGCTGCTCAATCGGCTCACCGATCCGCGCTTCCCCTCCGACCTCGGTGCCGTGATCGGGGATGCGGGTCTGCGCGCACTGCACGGGGAGATTCCGACGCGTGCACTCCGCGCGGCCTCCGCCGCACGGCTTGGCGTTGATCCGACAGCAGGTGCGCTCTACTGTCATCCCGCCGTCGGCACGGCACCGCCGAGCGTGACGGCGGTATTTGACGGACTGGCTTTCAGTCGATAAAAAGATGCGGAGGAGCATCTGCAAAATCAGCGGTAAAATTGAAATTTGCCGCCACGTTTTTTGGCGGCTTTTGCTATGCAGGAAAACAAAGAAAAGCCCCGCGCGAGGCGGGGCGAGGATTTATTCTGCAAGCAATGTTTCAATTTCTTTTCGTTGTTCGTTTGTGTACGCATAAACGGTAGCTTTGAACCATTTGTTTTCAATAAAATCTTCTGCAAAAGCATCCATTACTTTTAGTGCAATCCTAAATTGAGAATTGGCTTTTTCAAGTTCACCGTTTTCTTTTAAACGCTTACCCGTGACAATCAGCATATTGATCAAATCATCTGCGGAAAGATTTTTCTGCTTTTGTGCGGCCTCATAGCTATCCTCTCCGTCTAACAGGGATGCCATCAGCTCCAATTTAGAAAAATAAATCTCGGGAATCATTTCAAGAGTAGGCTTGACCAAATCATTCTGACCGTTTTCCTTATAGCACGATGCAAGAATTCGGCAAGCGTCATATTTCACGGAATCATCCTTGGTGGACTCAATGAGGGTTTTGCAAAGGGTAATTACCTCATCCGACCTCGTTTGATAATCTAAAGTATAAAGCAGATTGTTCAATATAATGTCGTTGCCGGGGAATCTCTGCAAGCCTTCACGCAAAATACGCTCGGATTTTGCAGGGTCATCCTCTCGGAATTTCCATGATTCATGACATATTGCTTCAACCTGCTTTTCCATCTCGAACAAATTAAAATCGAAGAGCTCGTCGGTGGAAACGCCAAAAAAGGATGCGATGGCAGGAATCATAGTCACATCCGCAATAGTATTTCCGTTTTCCCATTTTGAAACGGCTTGAAAGGATACGCCAAGATAGTTGGCAAAAACCTCTTGAGATATATTTTTCTGCTTTCTTAATGATTTGATTTTTTCTCCAAGTTTAATCATTGTTGTTCCTCCAAATTGCTTTGGATGAGCGCTTATCCTGATATTATTATAGCACACTTCTCTATAAAAACAATAACTCATTTGGAGAGAATTTTTCTAACGTGGGTTGAAACTCCCGTTTCCACATTCCCGACGCCCGCGTCCGGGGCCAGCATAGCGCGTGGCAGTCCACGCATGATCGGGCAGAAGCCCGAACCCACTATTTGCAGAAAAAACCAAAATATGTAGGGCACCGGCTTACTCCCGCCGAAAGAATGCCTTTATACGATTCTCTGATAGAAGCATTGCATATATCCGTGCAGGGGCGAACATTGTTCGCCCGCGGGCGTTCAAAGAACGCCCCTACAAAACGAATTGTCATTTTATGAAAACGACGCGGCGGGAGCAAGCCCCCGCCCTTCGTTATGAAATTGATTTCTCCGCTAAAGATGCAGAAAAGAGAGGGGGGCCTTTTGAAAAAGCCCCCCTCTCCCGCGAAAACTTTCCCGTAGGGGGATACGATCAAGATTCGGTGGATTTTGGTCTGACCAAAAATGCGTTGGGCAGACGTCGGCCGAGGGTTGGATTGAGCGAGGTGTTTTTGTTGAGCACCTCACCGCGATAGGCAAGCACGCAGCTCGATCCCCCATCACAGCAGGCCGCGTTGACCGCGCCGTAACGGAGCATAATCTCTGCCATCTCTCCGACCGTGATCCCAATGCTGTGGGTCACGTCACGTCCGTCAATGACGAGGAAGATAATCACACCGTCCTCGCGCTGACCGATCGCGGTTCGCGGCTGAAGTCCCCATCCCGCCGAACCCGTGACCATCTGCTTGCCGTTGGCGATCAGTACGGGGGAAAACTGTGCACCGTCGCGGATGTTGTATTTTCCCCAATCGTCAAGAAAGCCAACCACCAGCCGATCCGACTCGGTAAGCACGATCGAGCTGTAGAAATTACTGTAATCTCCCCAAAGCTGACCGTGCGAGCAACTCTTTCCGACGGGCAGTGCGCCGTTTCCTTCCCCGTTCAGGTCAGGGAAGCCGCTTGCATTGATTCCCGCGATCGCGCCATGCGCCTTTAGCATATAAGGAATCCGCAGTCCCTCGTTCGACAGGGTCGTGTGCCCGACGAAAACGCGGGCGGGATCGTCAATGAGCATGGCAAGACCTCGATAGCCGTCTCCCGTCACCTCGGTAATATAAAGTCCTTCCTCAATGTCGTTCACCGTAACCGTATATCCCGCGTAATCGGGCTCACCCACGACGAGTGCCGCCTGTCCGAGAATATCGGCAGGCGCCTCGGGCTCGATCGGTGCGGCTGTCGTTTCGGGCGCGACCGTCGTTTCGGGAACGGGCATTTCGGAATCGGAGCTCGTCGTTTCGGGCACGGGGGGAGCTTCGGGCGGCTTCGTTTCGAGAAATTCAAGGCCGCCTGCCTCCTCGCCCGGGTTGACCAGCCCTGCCATGACCTCATCGACAACGCGCGCAGGGAAAAAGGCAGTTGCCAGCCACATATGCTCCCCCGTGGTCATCGCCGTCTCAATCCATATATTCCGCCAATGGCGAACGAAGGGTATCGGCGCAAAGGCAACGATCAGATATGCCGCGCAAAGAAAGGCGAGGATACCTCCGCCCAGCGCGGCGGCAATCATGCCCCTCCGCCGTCCTCCGCTTGTTATTTTCATAAAAACAGATCCTTTCACCGTATAATAGATGAATATGCAGATATTCATAAGACGCAAAAAAATAAATTTTGTTCCTCCTCATATCCCGTCCCGCACACATTTTCGCACAGGACTTGACGGCGGAGCAAAAATCTTATAAAATATATATGGTGGAACAAAAAAATATTCCGTACGTCTAAATCTGTACCTTATGTACGAATTTCCGCAAAAGGCGGACTGCGCCCGAACATCAACGCGCCCCCGCCGTACTGCCGATAAAGAATCAAGAAAGGGAAAATCATGACAAGAAAAATCAAAGCCTTTTTCGCCCTTATGCTGACCCTTCTGCTTACCGTCAGCCTCCTTGTACCGACCGCCGCCTCGGAGAAGCAATATCTGACCGCCTCCTCGGCAGGCGCAACGCTCACCGCGGGCAGCACCGGTCAGATCCCCTTCACCCTTTCCTACCCGAGCGTAATTTATCAACCCGGCATGGGGTATATTCCCGGTGTCGGTATTGATGCCGAGCCCGGTATTGTGGCAAACGTTTCGGCAAGCGTCGAGGCAATTGATGTTGAAGGCGTCTCTCTTGTCGGCGATGCATACATACTCTACGGCCAGTTCGCCGCAGGGCGAGAGGAGCAGGGAAGCTTTACCGTATCGGTCGCTGAGGACGTCAAGCCGACCAATTTCGACGTGCGTATCCGCATCACCTACAACGTCTATACCTACGTTGCCAATCCCGACAGCCCCATCGGCGGCTCACTCAGCGACACCCCCACCGCGTATACGCTGAACCTTGACGTTCCCGTCACCGTCGTCAATCCCGGGTACACCCACCCCGCCGAGCGCGACGTTTTCTCGGTCGCGAAGCGAGAGATCCCCGACCGTGTCGCGGCAGGGGATGTCTTCACCGCATCCCTGACCCTGACGAATCTGACCGACGACGTGCATGGCGTCACCGTATCGCTCGACGCACCCGACTGTTATTTCCCTGCCGACAGTAACATAAAGACCCTCGACCTGCTCCCCAACGGCACCGCACAAGCCGACTTCAAGCTCAGGGCAACCCCCGGCGCCGAGGCAGGAAGCAGACGGATCAAGGCTACCGTCAGTTATCTCAATCCGTCCGGAGAAACCGTAAGCCGCGATTTTTATATGCTGCTCTACATTGAAGCATCTCCCGCCATCCTTCCCGCCGACGTCCGCATCATTGATTTTTCGGTCCCCGAAAAGGTCAAGGCGGGTGAGTCCTTCTACGTCAACGTCACCGTGCAGAACAACTCCGACCGCACGGCCGAATCCCTGACCCTTGCACTGAGCCAAAAGGGCGGTCTGCACGTGCGCGGCTCGTCCCAAACAACCATCCCCACCCTCGCTCCGGGACAAACCGCAACCCTCTCTGTGCAATACGACGCCCTCGCCGGTACCGCCGCGACCTATAGCTACTTTACGGCCGAATGTATCTATTCGACCCAGGGGCTGAGCGAACGCGAAAGCGTATCACAGGAACAAAGCATTTATATCAGCGAACACGACAAGCCCGTTCTTGAGATCGCAAGCATCGCCATCCCCGCCTCGGTAAATTGCGGCGAGAACCTTCTCCTCTCGGTCACGCTGCGCAGCATTGGCGGACCTGCGAAGGATCTCTGCTTCTCCGTCACCCCCGATTCGGGCTTTGTCTGCCAATCGAGCCATACCCGAATCATCAAAACGCTGGCTCCGGGTGCATTGATCACGCTGTCCTTCATCCTCCGCGCCCCCGACAACCAAGCGGATGCCGCGCAATCGATCCGCCTTACCTGCACCGCAGGCGATGATACGCTCCTCGATGCATACACCGGAACCGTCGTCAATGCAGCAGGCACGCCGAACGAGGGCACCGATACGACCGGGATAACGCCCGAAACGACGACTGTACCGACCGAGAGCACCGATGCGCCCGAATCAACAACCGCGTCGAGCGAGGACACCACCGACATCGTCCCCGAAACGACCGTTACCGAGGAAAGCAGCCCTTCCCCCGAGTCAACGACAACCGAAAATCCGATTTCGGGCACCCCGGACACGACTGCCCCCCTCCCGCTCGATGAAGGCGGTGTATCGGTCGGCATCGTCGTCGGCGCCGTGCTGCTCGCCGCCGCCATCCCCGTCATCCT
>JAZNCR010000010.1:0-5744 GCA_045587605.1 Eubacteriales bacterium | reverse complement strand
TACCTCGACAACCGCTGTCGGAACGCCCCTGGTCGGGCAGCAAAGCTCGGGAACGGCACAGTAATCGCCGGCATCCGCGCTGCTCTTGAAAATACTGACGTTGCACTCACTTCCCCAAAGAATTACTTTTTTCTCGACAATCGCAATTCCCTCAAATTCCTGTGCGCGTCCGGTCCCAACGCAGGCCTCAAAGGTCAGCTTGACGTAGAAACGGATCAGAACCTGATAGAATCCCCGATTGAACTGTACCGGATCGATGGTGATATAGGTCCAGGCAATGCAGGCATCCTTGACGCGAATGTTTCCCGAACGGTCGAGAATGTCCCGCCCGAAATCGGTCAGCTTGACACGAACGTTCTCAAAGCAGTCTCTGTCGCGGCAGGAATCGAGAATACGGTTGGTTTCAATGCAGATCATCTCCCGCGCGCCGGTGGGATAAGTCCCTCCGCCGCCTCCGCAGGTGCATCTGTTATCTGCCATATATGAATCCTCCTGTCAGATTAAGTTTAACATGAATCGGGCAAGCGCCCGTCTTCCTTATCAGCGTATGCATCCTGCAGGATTTTGTCAACAAAAAGAAAACAGCTCCATCTGTGTGGGTGCACAAGATGGGGCTGTATCTAACAGTTATCGTGGCGATTGCCTTTTGAGACATTCGGGTCAACTCCGTCTGCCTCGGGTTTGGGTGCTTATTTGGTTCAGATGTACTTCTTGACCGTATCGCTTGCTTCTTCAACCGGGATCGAAGAGGTAACGATCAGATTTACATTGTTCTTCTCGGCAAGCAGGCTGAGCTCATCAACCAGGGTGTCAAATTCTGCGATGTTATTCTTGCAGATCTTCAGCGCAGAGTCGATGTACAGATCGGTCAGGTCATAGTTGCTGGCGAGGATGCCTGCAACAAAGCCGTAGAGTGCCTGTGCATCCGTGATCATATATTCATCGGTATCAATAAGGCGTGCCTGATGCTTTACGTCATGGATCAGTTTATTTCCTTTCTCGATCACGACAACATTGCCCTTGGTGGTTGCGAGGGATTTGTTGACCATTTCGATCAGCGTTTTGGTTTTTCCTGTTCCTTTTACACCGATAATCAATTTAAGCATCGTTTATGTCCTCCGGAATTTTTTTGCCGTATATTACGGAATATAGAGTTTCCTGATTCTATTATATCGTATTCAAAGCAAAAATGCAAGAGTTTTTTTGCGGTTTGGAAAAATATTTTTCTTATTTCATTCTCGCTTCAAGCTCGGCGCGCTGTTCTTCGTAGCCTGCTTTGCCGAGAAGTGCAAACATATTCTTCTTATACGCCTCAACGCCGGGCTGGTTGAAGGGGTTGACACCGAGCAGATAACCGGACAATGCGCAGGCACGTTCGAAGAAATAGAGCAGATAGCCAAGCGAATGTGCACTGCGGTCCTTCAGCTCCAGAACGAGGTTGGGCACGCCGCCGTCGCAATGTGCAAACAGCGTACCGAGCATAGCGGTGTTGTTGACATAGCTGATTTCCTTCCCGGCGAGGAAATTGAGACCGTCAATATTTGCGGGATCATTCGGGATAGCAAGCTCTGTATCAGCCTCGCCGATGGAAAGGACCGTTTCGAAGAGGTTGCGCAGACCGTCCTGGATATACTGACCGAGCGAATGCAGGTCGGTCGAGAAAATGACCGATGCGGGGAAAATACCGCGCTTATCTTTTCCTTCACTCTCGCCGTAAAGCTGCTTCCACCATTCGCAGAGCATCAGCTCATACGGCTCGTAGCCGACGAGAATCTCGGTCGTCTTTCCCTTGCGGTAAAGAATATTGCGCAGTGCCGCATAACGGTAGCATATGTTGCTGTCAAGCTCGGGAGAAGCAAATGCCTCGCGTGCGTCGGCAGCACCCTGCATCAGGCTGTCCAGATCGATTCCCGCAACGGCAATCGGTAATAAACCAACCGCACTGAGAACCGAGAAGCGGCCGCCAACGTCATCCGGAACCACGAAGGTCTGATATCCGGCTTCGTCGGAGAAGCTCTTGAGCGTTCCGCGTGCGCGGTCGGTGGTAACGAAAATACGCTCGCGCGCACCTTCTTTGCCGTACTTCCTCTCAAGCAGACCGCGGAAGATGCGGAAAGCAACGGCAGGCTCGGTCGTCGTGCCCGATTTTGAGATGACGTTAATGCAGATATCTTTCCCTTCGCAGAGGGTAAGCAATTCGTTCATTGCGGATGCGCTGATGGAATTACCCGAGAAATAAATATCGGGCGTGTCCTTGGGCAGATTGTTGTAGAGGGGGGATTTCAGAAATTCGATCACGGCACGAGCGCCGAGATAAGAACCGCCGATACCGATTACGATAAAGATATCGCAGCTTTTCTTTATTTTTTCGGCCGCAGCCTTGATTGCGGAGAACTCCGCGCGGTCATAATTTACGGGAAGATCCATCCAGCCGAGAAAATCATTGCCGGCGCCGCTGTGATCAAGCAGCATATTATGCGCCGTGGTGACCATCGGCTGCATATTGCAAAGCTCTTCAGCAGATACGAAATTCTCAAGAAATTTTTCGTTCAATTTCAGTGCCATAAGAAAGAACCGCCTTTGTATAAAAATGTTTTTTCTATTTTACCACACATTCAAAAAAAATGCAAGGAATAATGTGGAATTAAATAAAAGATAAAAATCTTTTATGCAAGAATACCGTACCGCATGATGCGTGAAAACAATCCCCAAAAGCTGATTTTATTGACCGACTCCGCACAGACGATGTCAGATGTGCCGAGAAGCTCTCCTTCGCAGAAAAATTTCACCTCACCGATCTTTTCTCCTTCCGCCAGTGGTGCGGGGGCGGATTCGGGAAGGCTGATTTCGCTTGTAATACGGGAAAGATCGCTTTTGCTGACGACGGCAGAAAAATCTGCATATCTGATTCCGCATTCGCTTTTGGTGCCGCCCGGGACGTAGATCGGGGCAAGCTCCTCCGGGGTATGATGATATACGCCGAAATTGGCAAATCCCCAGTCAAGCATGGTTTTGGCTGCTTCGTTGCGGCTGTCCCTCGTATCCGCTCCCATAATTACTGCGATCAGCTGCATATCGTCCCGCTTGGCGGTTGCGCTGATGCAGAAGCCCGCGCGGGAGGTGGAGCCTGTCTTTAGCCCGTTGGCACCGCGATAAAATCGGATCAGGCGGTTGGTATTGGTCAGTCCGAATGCACCGTCCCGAATGGTATCCATCCAAATGGAACTATACTCGAGAATTTTTTCATGGGAAATCAACTCTTTTGACATAATGGCAATGTCTCTTGCCGAGGTCAGATGTGCTTTCGTGGTGTCGTCAAGACCGTTCGTATTTTCGAATACGGTATTCTTCATGCCAAGCTCTGCGGCGCGTGCGTTCATGCGCGCGACGAACACCGCTTCACTGCCGCAGATATGCTCGGCAAGGGCTACTGCCGCATCATTGGCCGATGAGACAACGACACTTTTCAGCAAATCGTCAACCGACATTGTCTCGCCTTCCTTGAGATAGATTTGCGAGCCGCCCATGGAGGCGGCGTTTGCGCTGACGGTAACCATATCTTCCGGGGATATTGAGCCGGCCTCAATTGCTTCCATGACCAAAAGCAGTGTCATGACCTTTGTTACCGATGCGGGAGGCAATGCTTCGTCCGGATTTTGCTCTCCCAGTATTTTCCCGGTTGACGCTTCCATCAAAACAGCACTTTTGGCGTCGATCTTCGGCATGGTTGAGATCGCATCCTCGGCAGAAACGGGGATTGCGCATAGAGCAAGGATAAGCAGTCCGAGAAAAAAAGCTGTCGTTCGGAGTGGCAGCCCGGTACGTTTATTTTTCATATTATCACCTCGCTCTATGATATGCCGGGCATGTACGGAATATGAAAATCGCACCGATTCTGTTAAACGAATCGATGCGATTAGACTTAAAGCGTTTTCAGCGTCGGCTCGGTAAAGAGGTCGACGTTAAGTGAGGGATCGGCTTCGAGAAGAAGCTTGCGCAGATAATCACATACAGGACGCTCGGTAGCAAAATGTCCGGCTTCAATGACGTTGATTCCGCACTCAGCCGCATCAAGCATGGCGTGATAGCCTGCCCGTCCGGTGAGATAGGTATCACAGCCCGCCGCCCTTACGGTGCGGATGAAATCGCCCCCCTCTCCGCCGAGAAGTCCTACCTTTTGCACGGGGAGACCCGCATCGGCTAAGTTAAGAGCGGAGGTGCCGAGCTTTTGCTTGACATCCGCCGCAAAGGTCTCAAGCGGCAGAGGCGACGGCAAGTAAATTACGCGTGCGGAGAGTGCGTCCTCGCAGGGGATGCTCTCTGTCGAAGAAAAGCCAAGTGCGGCGGCCAGCGCGTCGTTTACTCCGCCTTCAAGTGCATCAAGCCGCGTGTGGAGAGCGATCGCGGAGATGCCGGCACAGGCTAGCGTCAGCAGCTTTCGCGGCACGTTTGCCGATGGTTCAAGTGCCTTGATTGGGCGGAAAATCAGCGGGTGATGGGTCAGGAGCAGATCGTATTCCCCCTGCACGGCCATTGCCGTTATTTCTTCGGTTACGTCAAGCGCAACAAGCACCCGACGAAGTTCACGGTCGGGATTCGGACAGCAAAGCAGTCCGTCGTTATCCCACGGACAAGAAAGCGAGCGCGGCACACGCTCTTCCAAAAAAAGATTCAGCTCGTTGATCGTCATGGTGTTATTCTCCTTCCCTATTTTCCGTGATCCAATTCTGCATGTCGGTCAGCATATTGCCGTCGGCGCCGATTGGCTGTCCTGCGGAGCACTTTCCGTCGATGCGTGCTTGCAGAACGCGAATTTTATGTGTCATCAGCTTTCTCAGCAGGCTGCTTTTTTCGCGCAGATTACAAGGCCCGAATTCGGCCTCAAGCGGCGACAGCATCGTATTCTCCCCTGTATATTCTGCACAGATGGTTTGATAGATTTTTCCTGCTGCTGAGGACATTCGCTCTCCCCGAATGGAGAATCCGTGAGACACAAGCCATCTGCGAAGCTCGGCTTGTTTGGTCATAGGCTGAAGAATCAGGCGAATCTCTTCGGCAAAAACAAATGGAGCCTCTTCAAGGATACGGGCGATCAGCTCACCACCCATGCCGAAAATTAAAATGTCGCTGATTCCCATCTGCTCAAGTCCGTGCAGCCCGTTGGTTTGGCGAAGCACGATTCGGTCCTCAAGACCGCAGCGTGCAACCGTTTCGGCGGCATGAACGAGCGGACCCGGATTAAGATCGGCCGCAACGGCAAGGACCGCCTGCCCGGATGCGATTAAGAACGCGGGCAGATACGCGTGGTCTGTGCCGATATCTGCAATCACTGCGCCCGAACGGACAAAATCGAGTGCGGTGGACAGTCTTGCATCCAGGGTGGGAATATGGCTATGGTTTGTCATATATCCTCCAAAAGCAAAGAGGGGTTTCGCACGGTGTGCGAGATCCCCCTCCGATTCTCGGTCAATTTATTTTGATGCAAGATATTCGTTGAGCTTCTTGACCAGCTCGTCGGCGTTGGTGCCGTGAACTGCGCACGCCTGCTCAATCGTTTCACCGCGGGAAGCCGGGCAGCCAAGGCAATGCATACCGATTTCAAAGAAAAACTTAGCCGTTCCGTTATCGAAATCAAGAACGTCGCCGATGATCGAGTTTTTGGTAATTTGCATGGGTATATTCCTCCTTAAAAGCTTTCTGCAATTATTATACCCGATTTTTTTCGAATTGTCAACAAATAATCT
>JAZNCR010000009.1:0-3057 GCA_045587605.1 Eubacteriales bacterium | reverse complement strand
CTGCGCGAGAAATCGGGAGACGTCGGAGACGGCAAGGCCTGTCCGCGCATCGCCGAAGTCAACGGCGAGGATGCGGCCGGTCGTGGCTTTGATTTGTTCAAGGGTGTCAAGCATCGGGCGTGTTCTCCTTTTTTCGTAGATCATCTTGCGTCGCGAGACTTTTTTGGCTCAATACCGCTCAATATCAATGCGGGTGACCTGCTCCTCGACCGGCTCGCCGAGGAAGATCGAGGCTAGGCGTGCAAAGTCGGGGACGCTGTCACTGACGAAATAGTGAACGTATCCGGTCTCGGACGGGGCGGCCGCGGGAACCTGCTTGGCAAGCAGTTTGGCCGCCTCTTCCCCCGAATTGATCAGGGTCACGCCGGGCAGAACGCGGGCGATCGCGCCTGCAATGATGGGGAAGTGGGTACAGCCGAGGATCAGCGTGTCCGCACCCGCATCACGGATGGGAGCGAGGTAATCACGCAGAACAAGCTCGGTCACGGGATTGTCATCGGCAATATAGCCGTTCTCGACGAGAGAAACAAGCAGGGGGCAGGCGACAGCCGTCAGAGACGCATCGGGACGGAGTGCGGCGATTTCGCGGGCAAACGCGCCGCTTGATACGGTAGCTCCCGTGCCGATCAGGCCGATTTTTCCGTTCTTGCTTGTCTCTACGGCGGCGCGGGCCGCGCCCTCTACCACGCCGATGATCGGCAGATCAAACTGCGCGCGGATGGTGTCAAGTGCGGTTGAGCTGACCGTTCCGCAGGCGGCGAGAACGGTGTCTACTCCATGCGAGACGAGAAAGCGCATATCTTGGAGCGAATAGCGCACGATGGTCTCGGCCGAGCGCGTGCCGTAGGGCACGCGGCCCGTGTCACCGAAATATACGATGTCGCGGCCCGGCAGCAGCCGAACGATTTCACGCAGGGCGGTCAATCCGCCGAGTCCGCTGTCAAAAATACCGATCATACCGTCTCCTTGTTATAAGCCAGAAGGGCGAGGCGATCACAAAGCTCGGGGTAGGGAATACCGACGGCGGCGGCCTCCTGCGGCATCAGGCTGGTCGGCGTCATACCGGGCAGGGTGTTGGCCTCAAGGCACCAAAACGTGCCGTCTCTGTCCAGAATAAAATCAATGCGGGCATAATTTTCCAGGCGGAGCGCCGCAAACACGGCTTTGGCCGCATCGGCGAGCCGTTTGGCCTCGTCAGCGGTAAGCTCTGCCGGGCAGATTTCGGTTGTGCAGCCGCCCTGATATTTGTTTTTGTAGTCGTAGAACCCACTTTTGGGGATAATTTCAATTGCGGGAAGGGCTTCGCCGTCAAGGATGGCAATGGAAAATTCTCTTCCTTCGATTTTTCGCTCAATCAGCACAAGCGGTTCATATTCGCGCGCAAAAGCAAGGGCGGCCGATAGCTCCTCTTCGGTTTCGACAATCGAGACGCCGACGCTGGAGCCGCAGCTGCAGGGCTTTACCACGCAGGGCAGACCAATTTCGCCGATCGCGCGCGAAGCATCGTCATGTGCCGCGTCAAAGAGCATCCAAGGGGCGTTGGCAATCCCCGACAGGGTCAGCACCCGCTTGGTAATATCCTTGTCCATGGCGAGCAGACTGCCGATATATCCGCTTCCCGTGTAGCGACGGATGCCGAAGTTGTCAAGGGTTGCCTGCAGCTGACCGTTTTCTCCCATCGCACCGTGCAGGGCGATGAAAACGACGTCGGCTGCACGACAGGCGTCAAGCACGCCCGGGCCGATCAGCGCCTCGCGGCCGCCGCAGCGTGCCTTGACCGCCGCAAGATCGGGCACCGTTTCCCCGACTGCGGCATGGTATTTCTCGCCCGACGGGCCGCGCCAGACAAGAGATTCCTCGATGCCTTCATAGACATCGACCAGTGCGACCTCATGTCCGCGTTCCATCAACGCATTTGCGATCAGACTGCCCGAGGTCAGCGAAACCTCGCGTTCGGGACTGAGTCCGCCCGCAAGAACGATAATTTTCATATGTACTCGTCTCCTGTTCGTATAATCGTCATATCGGGTATATGCGGCTGTCAGATGCCCAGCAGATAGAATTCCACCGAATCAAGCAAAGCCTGCCAGCTCGCGTCGATGATGTCGGCAGACACGCCGACGGTGCGCCAGACGCGTGTGCCGTCGGTCGATTCAATGAAGACGCGAACGACCGATGCCGTTGCGCTGTCTGAGCCCGAGACGCGCACCTTATAGTCGGTCAGGCGGACGCGGTTGACCTCGGGGAAGAAATGCAGAAGTGCCTTGCGCAGGGCAAGGTCAAGTGCGTTGACCGGACCGCATCCTTCGGCGGCGGTGATTTCCTCGGCACCGTCAACGGCGATTTTGATCATGGCCGAGCAGGTGCTGCCTTCCCCCGCCGCACCGTGATCGCGGCTGTACGGCTCACCGATCATGACCTTGAAGGTTTCCACGGCAAATAAGCTGCGGCGAAGGCCGAGTGCTTCGTAGATGAGCAGCATCAGGGAGGCTTCGGCGTCTTCATATTGATAGCCCCGTCCCTCTGCCTCCTTGACCCGCGCAAGCACGGCCGCAACCTGCGGACTGTCCTTCTGCAGGGAAGGAAGAATCGTACGCATTTTCTCCTGCAGAGCCGCGCGGCCGGAGAGGGCACTGATGAGCATATTGCGGCTGTTGCCGACCTGCTCGGGCTCGATATGCTCAAAGGTGCGGGGGCGTTTGCGCACCGCATCAATGTGCATACCGGCTTTGTGGGTAAAGGCGTAAGCCCCCACAAAGGGTTCGCGTTCGTTGAAATCGAGATTGGCAATTTCGCATACGGTACGTGCGGTTGCGGTCAGAGCGGCAAGCTGATCGGCGTTGACGCAGTTGAATCCGAGCTTGAGCTGGAGAAGCGGGATCAGCGTGCAGAGATTGGCATTGCCGCAGCGTTCACCGATGCCGACCATCGTGCCCTGTACCTGTACCGCACCGGCAAGAACGGCCGAGAGGGAGCAGGCAACCGCCATGCCCATATCGTCATGGCAGTGAATGGCGAGCTTGGTATCGGGCAGATGTGCGCGGACCGCCTCCACCG
>JAZNCR010000008.1:0-6787 GCA_045587605.1 Eubacteriales bacterium | reverse complement strand
ACCTTGTCGCCCATGAGCACGTTGAACATCTGATCGCACTCGATCGCATCCTCAAGGGTGACGCGAAGAATAATGCGCTTGTTCGGATCCATCGTCGTATCGCGGAGCTGATCGGCGTTCATCTCACCAAGACCTTTGTAGCGGCTTGCTTCCGCGCCCGCGCCCAATTCCTCAAGATATTCGTTTCTCTCAGCCTCGTTGAAGGCGTATTTTTCCTTCTTTCCCTTGAATACGCGATAAAGGGGAGGCTGAGCGAGATAAATATGCCCATCGTCAATCAGCTGACGCATATGACGGAAGAAGAAGGTCAGAAGCAGAATACGGATATGAGAACCGTCAACGTCGGCATCCGCCATGATAATGACCTTGCCGTAACGCAGCTTTTCAATATCGAAATCCTCACCGATGCCGCATCCGAGTGCCTGGATGATCGGAATGAGCGACGAGTTGCCGTAAACCTTATCAAGACGGGATTTTTCGACGTTCAGTACCTTACCGCGCATGGGCAGGATCGCCTGATAGAGCGGATCGCGTCCGTCCTTTGCCGTACCGCCTGCCGAATCTCCCTCGACGAGGAACAGCTCGGTCAGCTCACTGCGGCGCTCCTGACAGTCGGCCAGCTTGCCCGGCAGAGTCGAGCCCTCAAGCGGATTCTTGCGGCGGGTCAGCTCACGTGCCTTGCGCGCGGCCTCGCGTGCTCTCGATGCGGCGAGTGCCTTCTCGATGATGATCTTTCCCGCGGCGGGATTTTCCTCAAGATATTCGGTCAGCTTGGCATAGACCAGCTTATCCACAAACTGCCGCATCGCGGCGTTACCCAGCTTTCCCTTGGTCTGTCCCTCAAACTGTGCCTCGGTCAGCTTGACCGAAACGACGGCGCAGAGCCCTTCTCTGACGTCCTCGCCCGACAGATTCTTGTCCGAATCCTTGAGCGCACCGATCTTGCGCGCATACTCGTTGAGCACGCGGGTCAGCGCATTTTTAAATCCAACCTCGTGCGTACCGCCCTCAATGGTGTGAATATTGTTGGCAAAGGTAAGCAGGGTCTCGTTGTAGGTATCGTTATACTGCATGGCGATCTCGGCAAAATAATCGTCCCGCTCTGCACGCATATAGATGATGTCGGGATGGATATTTTCTGCCCGCTTCGCGCGGTTGAGGTGCTCAACGAAGGATTTGACACCGCCCTCATAGAGCAGATTATCCTCCTCAACGTCGGAGGGATCACCGTTCTGATCGGGCAGACGACGCTCGTCGCGGATCGAGATATTGACCCCCGCATTGAGGAATGCCTGCTCGCGCAGACGGTTGAGCAGAGTATCGTATTCGAATACCGTCTCCTCAAAGATGGTCGCATCCGGCTTGAAGCGGACGTAAAGTCCGTGGCGGTCGGTGTCTCCCTCACATTTGAAGGGACGCGAAACAGCACCGCGCTCAAATCGCTCGGTGTAGCGTTTTCCCTCATAGCAGTTATCAAGCTCTACCCATTCGGAGAGCGCGTTGACGACCGATGCGCCGACGCCGTGCAGACCGCCCGAGAATTTATATCCCTCACCGCCGAACTTACCTCCGGCGTGGAGAACGGTATAAACGACCTCGAGGGTAGGGATGCCCATCTTCGGATGAATACCCGCGGGAATACCGCGGCCGTCATCCTGTACAGATACCGATCCGTCGGGCAGAAGGGTCACCTCGATGCGGTGGCATTTCCCCGCCATTGCCTCGTCGATGGCGTTGTCCACGATCTCGTAAACGAGATGGTGAAGTCCGCGGATGGACGTGGAGCCGATATACATACCGGGTCTGCGTCGAACGGCCTCCAGACCTTCAAGAACTTGAATTTGCGATTCATCGTACTGATTCATGTGATTCCTTTCTGTGGGGCTCTGCCCCACGCCCCGCCGGGCGACGCTTTTTCTAAAAAGCGTCCTCTGACCCCCGTAAAAGCTTTACAGAGAACGGAGCGTTCGGTAATTAGAGCTCTTCGCATCGGCCGCGCAGGGCGGACGATGAAAGGGGAGACAGACAAAATTTGGTGGTATTGCCTTCACGGTAAAGAATGAAGGCTTTCGGCAATTCCTCGGCAGCCGATTCTACCCGGCCTTTTTTCTGCATATCGCCGAGCATTTTGCGGGTGATGGAGGATACGGTGGCATTGTCCATATCGAAAATGCCGATGATATCCCGCCGCCGTATGGTGCGGCCGTTTCCTGCGTGAAGATACATAGAAATTTTCCTTTTCGCTATGCGTTTTGACTATGCGATAAATTTGCAGTTAATCGATGCACTTATATAAGCCTCCCTTGTGTAGAAGGGTAGGCGCAAGCCGTGACGGAGGGATTGTTACCAGCCTAATGTATCGCTGTAACATAAAACAATGTGCAGCTTGAACCGCTTGGTTTACAATCCCTCAGTCAGCTTCGCTGACAGCTCCCTTTGCACAAGGGAGCCTTTTTACCTGTCGTTTCGTTCTGCTTTTTTTACTGCAAATAGACGCCATCCTTTACCCCGATGACGTTTGCTTCGTCGGGAAATACATCCCGCTCACAGGTGGTCATAATCACCTGCCTGCCCGAGAATTCGCGGGTCAGATAGGTGCGGCGGGATGCGTCAAGCTCGCTGAGAACGTCATCGAACAAAAACACAGGCCGCTCACCCGTTCGCTCAGCACAAATCTCTCCCTCGGCCAGCTTCATGGCAAGGGCAAGTGAACGCTGCTGTCCCTGCGAGCCGTAGAGACGGGCAGAAATGCCGTTGAGCGAGATGGAGATATCATCCTTATGCACCCCCCACAAGGTTGCTCCTGCGGCCTTCTCGCGGTCGAGATGCGAGGTCAAGAGATGCATCAGCTGCCGCTTGACCGCATCGGGGTCGGCGCATCGGTCGGATTCCAGATGAAATCCGGAAGCATAGGTGAAGTCGGGCACTTCCTTTTCTCCCGTCATGTCGGCGAAAATATCAACCGCCGCCGTGCGGACAGCATCGATATATTCCCGCCGTGCGGGTGCGATCACAGCCGCCGCGTCGGCTAACTGTGCCGACCAGAGATCAATTGTATCGCGGAAAACGCGGGGCTGCTCGTCGGCTGTTTTGAGCAGCTTATTCCGCTCGCGCAGGATGGCGTTGTACCGCTGCAGCGCGCGGAGATAAACCGGGCGAAGCTGAGAGATAGCAATATCCAGATAAGCCCGACGAACCGACGGACCTTCCTTGATCAGGGATAGGTGCTCGGGGCAAAAGAGCACGGCGCGGAACGAGCCGATCAGCTCACTCATCCGCGCAAGCCTGACACGGTTGAGCTCAACCGCGCGTTTTCCCTTCGCCAGCCGGATTGCCGCCGACTGTTCCCTTCCCCCGGCAGAAAATTCAAGTCTTGCCGAGGCAGTATCGGCACCAAAGCGCACAAGCTCTGCCTCTTTTGCACCGCGGAAGGATTTTCCAAGCGCAAAGAGATAGATCGCCTCCAGCAGATTGGTCTTGCCCTGCGCGTTGTCACCGACGAGAAGATTTACTCCCTCGGTGAAGTGAACCTCCGCCTCAGGCACGTTGCGGTAGTCGCGCAGAGTAACGGCGCGGACGATCATCAGTCACGCATTCTGACCGGCACAACCATAAAGAGCTGTTCGGTGACGGTTTCCTCACCCTCAGCCGGTGCGATAATCATGCGCATCAGAGGAGAGGTAAGCGAAAGGGTGATGCGCTCTGCCGTGCAGGCGCGGAGGGTATCGATCAGATAACGGTTGTTGAAGCCGATTTCAATATTTTCACCGATATAATCGTTTTCGACCTCGTCATAAATCTTGCCGGTTGCCGAGATTGAGGAAACCTCAACCTTCTTGCCGCCAAACGAAAGCTTGACCCAAGAGCGGACCTGACCGACCACCTTTTCCTCGGTGACGAGGGTTGCGCGCTCAAGCGCACCCAGCAGAGCGGCGCGGTCGAGGGTGGCGTGATTTGCGTCGCTGCCCGAAATGACACGGTTATAATCGAGATACTCGCTGTCGATGATGCGCGAGAAAAGGGTCAGGGTCGGGAAGCGGAAGATCACGTGCTTGCGGGTCAGATAGCAGCGCACCCGGGGCAGCTCGTCTCCCTCAACGTCATCGTCAAGGAAGCGGGTCAGCTCGGAGAGCGTCTTGCCCGGCACGATAAAGGAAAAATCAAGTGCACGTCCGTCGGTCGATTTGTTCTCGATATCAATATCGGCCGAGCAGCGGGCCAGACGGAAGGAATCGCATCCGACGAGCAGAAGCTGTCCCTCGGTGACGCGGAAGAGCGCACCGTTCAGCGATGCACGCTGGTCGTTGACCGCAACTGCAAAGGAGGTCTGATTGATCAGCGCACGCAGAATGCCCTCGGGCAGAAGGAAGGAGCGCTCGCTCTCAAGCAGAGGAAGACCGGGGAAATCCTCACCGCGCATCGCCTGCATCTGATAAGACGAGGAGCCCGAGAGAATGGTAGCACTCAGGTTTTTATCCACGATCAGCTCAATCTCGGACCCGCCCATTGCCCGGATAATGGCAAAGAACTTCTGCGCATTCAGAATTACGTATCCTTCCTCGAGAATTTCGGCCTCGCAATATAGCCTTACACCCTTCTCGAGGTCAAAGGTGGTCATTTCCACACCCTCATGCGTCGTGCGCATGAGAATACCCTCAATGGCAGGCAGGGTGTTTTTGTTCGACGCGGCACACATCAGGGGCGTGACGGCGGCAATGACGGTCTGGCGGTTAAAGATAATACGCATAGCAGTTTCCTTTCGGTGATTGCGTCGAGGCCGTCCCGGCTCTCTCGCGGAATAGAAAGAATGAATGAAAGAATAATTATATTCAGCAGTAGCAGTAATAGGCCCTGTGGAAATTGTGGAAAGTCATAAAAGGCTTGTCAATACACATTTTGTCGGGACAGGCTCGCGGTTGAAAAGCCTCATTTTTATCCACAAACTGTCAACAGGGGGAAAAGGGTCGAAGCATGGAGAAATTTTTCTCCACAGGGATTTAACAGGAAATGAACAGGGATTTGAGGGGAGTTATCAAACGATTTTCCACAACGGAGAGTGGTCTGATTATCTCGGGGCGACGTCCCCGACGCCCCTTTCTATGCGGTTATATGATTTAAGATTTAAATAAGCGTTAAGCGCGGAATTCCTTGATCATTTCCTTGACCTCGGCCTCAAAGGCGTGGTTTTCGCTGCATTTTTTCTCGATTGCCTTGATTGAAGAAAGAATGGTCGCGTGATCGCGGTTGAAGAGCTTGCCGATCTGCGGCAGAGAAAGCTCGGTAATCTCGCGGATCAGATAAACGCCGAGGTGACGGGGCAGCGTAATTTCTTTTTTCCGGCTTGAGCTCTCAAGCTCGGAGCGGGTCACGTCGTATTTGCGGCAGATCAGGGTAAGGATCTTGTCCACCGTTACGCCGACCGGCTCACTGCCGCCGAGCAGATCGCTGATCGACTCGCGGGCCAGCTCCATCGTGACCGGCTTTCCCGAAACGAAGGACATCGCGCCAAGCTTTTTGATCGCACCCTCAATCTGGCGAATGTTGGAGCGAAGATGCTCGGCAAGGAAGCTCTGTACCTCGTCGGGAATCACGAGATTGACCGATTCTGCCTTGCTTTTGATAATTGCAGTCCGCAGCTCAAGATCGGGCGGCTGAATATCGGCCAGAAGTCCCTGCTCAAAGCGGGATTTGAGGCGTTCCTCAAGCTTTTTGATCTCATGAGGCGGGCGGTCAGAGGCAAGAATAACCTGGCGGTTGTTCTCAATGAGAGTATTGAAGGTGTGGAAAAACTCCTCCTGGGTCGAATCCTTGCCTGCGATAAATTGAATGTCGTCGATCAGCAGCATATCGCAGAAGCGGTATTTGTTGCGGAAGGCGGTCATGGCCGAACGGGAGAGCGATTCGATGAGCTGGTTGGTGAAATCCTCGCTCTTGATGTAAATAATATTTGCCCGCGGATTTTTCTGCTTGAGGGCATTGGTGATGGCATACATCAGATGGGTTTTGCCAAGACCCGATGGGCCGTGAATAAAGAGAGGATTGTAGCGGTAAGCGGGATTGTTCGCAACGGCCGATGCGGCGGCGTATGCAAATTTATTGGAATTACCGACAACGAAATTATCAAAGGTATAAGAGAAATTAAAGGGAGGAATGGTGCCGCCGAGAATAGCGGGTGCATTTTTCTCGTCTTTGGGGTCCTCCTCTTCCTCGTATTCTTCCTCTTCCTCGTGATCTGCCGTACAGACGAGATTGACGGAAAGAGGATAACCGTTGACACGCTCAAAGCTGCGCTCAAGTTCTCTTAAATAGCTTGTCTTAACGATATTGAATTTGAATTCGTTATCGGTCGTCAGGGTGGCCGACTGACCGTCGTATGCTGTCAGCGTAAAGCAGGAAAACCAAAGATCGACCGTGGATTTCGGATAAGTATCGGTGATGGCATCCTTTACTGCTGCCCAGAGAATGGAGAGATCGTCTGTGATGGGCATAACGTCGTCCTTTCCCCGCAAAAAGCGCGGAATTTTTTACAATTTTTATTATATATTTATATTATATATATTATAGCATAAGACATCCTTTTTTGCAAGAGAAAACCTCGTATTTTTCCTCATTTTTCTCGGAAAAAATAAATAAGATACGACACGAATGCCGACACCTGCATTTTTTACAAAATCAAACAATTTTTGCAGAGAAAAGCTTATTTTGAAAAAATAAGAAAGCCTCCCCCTCGAGGGGAAGGATAATGTTGTGATTGATTTTGCAATAGAAATTTTACGTTTACCAATTT
>JAZNCR010000007.1:0-5872 GCA_045587605.1 Eubacteriales bacterium | reverse complement strand
GAAAAGACCCTTGATGTTAAGGTTTATCTCTCTACCGACGGTGTAAACTATACCGAGTACTCTCACACCATGACTGAGATTGATTCTATCGAATGGTCCGGCAACATTGAGTTGGGTAAGGGTGCAGGTCGCGCCAAGGATTTCCACATCGACGATTTCCGTATCTATAATAAACTCCTGACCGCTGAAGAAATTTCGACCATCGCTGACGACGTTGCTCCTGCAGCAGGCGCAGCAGCTCCCGCAGACACCACTGCAGCTCCTGCAGACACCACTGCAGCTCCTGCAGACACCACTGCAGCTCCCACCACCACGCCTACCACCGCTGACTCTGCCGTTCTGTTCGTTCTGTTCGGCGCAGCAGCTCTGCTGACCCTGACCGTCGGCCTTCGCCGCCGCACCAGCAAATAAACAATTCACCTGACTGATTCAGTCGTTTAAGTGAATGACACCTCATTCGTTGTCTTTTATGCTTCCTCAGCTGGGAATGCCCGAACCATGCTCTACCGGAGGCTTTCCCTCGGGGAAAGTGTATCGGTTGGCGAATGAGGTGTCTGTTTTTGCGTAAACCCTATACGCTATTCTGATTTTCGGTATAGATTTTGCCGAAAGGGACAAATGAATGAGGTTACACAAGATGCAGAATTCCAATAATCGAAAGCTGACGCTCGGACGCGTTTTGCTGAAGCTCGCGATCCCGATGCTTCTCCTTGCGTTCATGTTTCTCCTTTCTGCCTGCGGCGGCGACGTCACGCCCGGTCCCGACGAAACCACGCAGCCCGTTGAAGAGGAGGTCACTCCTATCAACATTAACTTAAAGGAATACGTCATTCTCCGCGCAGAGGAGGGTGAGGTTTATCCGTCCAAAATTGCACTTGCTCTGCAGACGGCATTTTCCTCTGCAATGGGTGCTGACGTGGAAATTATTACCGACTTTGCCAAGCTTTATCCGAACATCACCGAGAAGGAAATCGTTGTTGGTCCTACCAACCGCGAGGGTTCGGTTTACACCAGCACGGTGACCACTCTTCCCGATGCCGGTAAGTACGAGATTGAGCAGCTGGGTGAGCGTATCCTGCTCCACTTCAGCGACGTATTCGGTGCAGCCGCTGCGGGCGAAGCACTCATCAAGAGTGTTGTTCCCGCTGAGAACAGAGATAAGGCAATCGAGGTGTATAACAAAATGCTTGACCAGGCAAACATTCTGGGTACTGCTGTGAAATTCAAGTCGATTTTCGACGACAATATGATGATCCAGCAGAACAAGCCCTTTACCGTTACCGGTACCTGCACGGCAATGTACGGCGAATACAGCGCACAGCTGCTTGCAGGTGATGAAATTCTTCAGACGGTTCCCCTTGTTGTTAACGAGGAGACCGGAACCTTCACGGCTGACTTTGAGGGCGTTGTCGGTTCTTACCGTGCACATTCCATCCGCGTGGTCGGCGGCGACCGCAAGCTTGCTGAGATTGAGAACGTCATCTTCGGTGAGCTTTGGATCGCAACCGGTCAGTCCAACATGGCTTACACGCTGGCTAAGGAAGTCAACTTCCCTGATTCCTTTACCAAGGACGAGTACATCCGCATCATGCAGGTTGGCCGCCCCGACGGTGGCTACCTTGCCGAGCCGATCAGTGAAACCAACAAGATCAATTGGATCGTTGGTGACAGCCAGTCTGCCGTTTCGGGCGTTTCTGCAGTCGGATACTACTTCTGCCAGAAGCTTCGTGAGAATCTCGGTGTTCCGGTTGGTATGATCTTCTACGCAGTCGGCGGTACGCCGGTTCGTTCCTGGATCTCCCGTGAGACCATCAACGCAACCCCCGAGCTGTTGGCCGATAAGAAGTATGCTGTTCCGGAAGCTTGGGATACTGCAGGCTACCGTCAGCCTACTGCACTCTATAACTCCATGGTTGCTCCCTCGCTCGGTCTCCCCGTAGCAGGTCTTCTGTGGTATCAGGGTGAGCAGGATCTCGGCGAGAGAGCGGCAAACTACACCAAGGAACTTGAGACCATGTATCTCCAGTATTGCCGCGATTACGGCTTTGCTGATTATGAGATGCCCTTCATTATGCCCATCATCGCTCCCTATCTCGCAAAGAGTGCTCCGCAGTTCTATGCACAGTTCACCGCAAATCTGTCCGAGTGGGCTGCTGAACAGAAGCTGGTTGCAGCACTCCCGATCAACGATGTAACGCCCGAGCATATGCCCGATAACAACGCAAGCCACCCGATGACCAAGCTGCCTGTCGGTCAGCGTCTCGCTTCCTCTGCTATGGCAATGGTCTACGGTGAGCGTGGCATCACGGCTGATGCTCCGCACGCGAAGTCCATCTCCGTCAGCGGCGATGTTCTGACCGTAACCTTCGAGAACGTTGCTGACGGTCTGACGATCGTAGGCGACTCCACCGTACTCCGCGGCTTCATGCTCTGCGGCGCTGACGGTGTATACTATCCTGCAACGGCAGAGATCGTTGGCAAGGATCAGGTTGCGCTCACCTCGCCCAGCGTTCCGAACCCCGTTTCGGCAACCTATGCGTATGAGCTTCTGACCTACACGGCTAACCTTGGCTGTACGCGCCGCGGTGAACTGCTTTACATGGCATCTCCCTTCGCATTTGATATGCCTGCTAACGCTAAGACCCTGACGCAGATCTCCTTTGCTGACTTCGACCTGTCGAACATCTGGCATCTGACCCGCGACACCAACCACTGGGCCGTACACTACGACGCATGGACGGCTAAGCAGGGCTCGAAGGCGCTGAATCTGGTTTACAGCAAAACCGGCATGAAGTATCAGGGCGATGCGTCTCTGCGCGTTACCGTTCCTGCTGCCGGTGCATTCACGCTCAGCCCGACGCTGGTCGGTATTAACGACGAAAATGCTCCTGTTGTTCTCTATGACTTCAACACCGATTACACGCGCTTCGGCAAGGTGTCGATCATGATCAAGAACGAGGGCTCGAAGGAGCTGACTGTCACCGGTCTGAAGATGGGCAGCTACACGGCTCCCGCTGACATTACCTCCATTCCCGCCAAGAGCGACTGGACCAAGGTTACCTTTGATCTCTCGAAGGCAACCGGTCTCGCTAAGGTCAACGTGATCCAGATCATGCTGACGGCGAACGGAAGCGGCAACGTCTTCTTCGACGATATGCAGTTCCTCAAATAATTGACCAACCCGTAAGGGAAAGGGAGTCTTCATATGAAGACTCCCTTTTTGTATTTGATTTACCGTTTTAGTGAATTGCGCCGAGGAAGGCCTTGAGCCGATCGTGGTCGGGGGAGGGGAAGACCTCGTCGGGCGTGCCGTCGACGGCGACAACGCCGCCGTCCATGAAAATCACCCGGTCAGCGACCTCGCGCGCAAAGCCCATTTCATGCGTGACGATAACCATTGTGATCCCGGTATCGGTCAGGTCCTTCATGACCGCGAGGACCTCGCCGGTCAGCTCCGGGTCGAGTGCGGAGGTCGGCTCGTCAAAGAGGAGAATATCGGGGTCCATCATCAGGGCGCGTGCAATGGCGACGCGTTGCTTTTGTCCGCCCGAGAGCTGTGCGGGCATGGCGTCGATCTTATCGGCCAGCCCGACCCGCGTCAGAAGCGCCGCACATTTTGCATCGGCCTCCTCGCGGGACAGCTTTTTGGCCGCAAGAGGCGCGGCCGTCAAATTTCCGCGGACGGTCATATGCGGGAAAAGATTGAAGTGCTGAAAGACCATCCCCATCCCGCGGCAAACGCGGCGGCAGTCCCGCTCGCTCGGGTAACGCCCATCCGAGGCGAGCACCTCACCGTTGATGCGGATAGTGCCCGCATCAATGCGCTCAAGTCCGATCAGTGCGCGCAGGAAGGTGCTCTTTCCGCTGCCTGACGGGCCGATGATGGCAACGATCTCCCCGCGCGAAATGTGAATATCCACACCGCGCAGAACGCGGGTTTCGCCAAAGCTTTTTTGCAGTTGTTCGGTTTGTATCATTCCATCACCCCCTTAAAACGCAGCTTTTTTCTCGAGCCATTCAAAGAACTTGGTCAGCGCAAAGATCAAGAGAAGATAAATTGCCGCCGCAATGACGTAAGGCGTGACGTTAACCGTGCTGTTGACCAGCTTTTTTGAAAGCTCCATCAGGTCGGAGAGGCCAATGACCGAGACCAGCGCCGTGTCCTTGACCAGCGTGATGGTTTCGTTGGCGACCGAGGGAAGCACGACCTTGACCATCTGCGGGAGCACGATCTGCACCATGGTGCGGAAGCGTCCGAAGCCGAGCACCTTGGCTGCCTCGTACTGTCCCTTGTCAATGGACAAAAGGCCGCCGCGGAAGATTTCGCAGAAATAGGCGGCGTAATTGAGCACGAAGGCGATATTGGCCGCCTCAAGCCGCCCGAGTTTCAGATAATGTCCGATATAGGGCAGGAAGGGGAGACCGAAATAAACGAAGAAAAGCTGCAGCATCAGCGGCGTGCCGCGGATCACGAAAACGTATCCCCGCGTCAGCCAGCGAAGGGGTGCGATGCGGGAGCGGGATGCAAAGGTCAGAAGCAGACCGAGCGGAATCGACAGGACGATGGTTACCGCAAAAACGGTCAGCGTGTAGCCGATTCCCTGCATCAGAATAGAGAAGATATTGCCCAGTTGTTCGAGCGACATGATGTACCTCGCTTATCATATGTTCGGATGAAAAAACGGACGGGCCGCAACCGAATGCAGCCCATCTGTTTTTGTTCGGACCGATCAGTTTTCGCTCGTCAGCATATATTCGCCGACGACGCGGTCAACGACGAAAGCGTCGATACGACCGGTCTTGAGGTCCATAAAAGCACTGAGGTTGTCGGCATATTCCTCAACCCTTGCGATTGAGGAGGCGACAGCGTCAGCCATGACAGCCTCGTATGCCGAGGAGCCGCTCTGCAGACCGATGGTTTTGCCGGCAAGATCGGCCTTGGCGGCGATGGCAGAGCCCTTCGGCACCATGATGATCTGTGCATTGGCCAGATAAGGCTTCGACAGGGTCAGCTTGGCAACGCGCTCGTCGTTGACCGAGAAGCCGTTCCAGATGCAGTCGATGTTCTTGCTCTCAAGCTCCATTTCCTTTGCGCCCCAGTCAATGGGCTGAAGAACCAGCTCAACGCCGAGGCGTGCGCAAACCTCGCGGGCGAGATCAATGTCAAAGCCGACCAGCGCGCCCGAGTCTGCATCGGTGTAGCCCATCGGCGGGAATGCCGGGTCGAGACCGACGATAAAGGTCTTCTTGTCGAGGATGTACTGCAGAGAGGTGTCGCCCTCGGCGGCCGTCGTGTCGTTCGGGAAGGCCTGATCCTTCAGCAGCCTGTCAGAGCCGAACCACTTGGTCGAGATTTCGGCGGCCTTGCCGTCCGCGACCATTGCGTCCAGCGTTTCCTGCACCTTCAGCATCAGGGCAACGTCACCCTTGCGGAAGCCGATCGCATACAGCTCATCACCGAAATTGTCCTCAAGAATGGTAAATTCGGTGTAATTTTCGGTGGCAGAGCAGGCACCAAGCGTCAGGGCGCACAATACGAGTGCCAGAATCAAAGATAAAATTTTCTTCATGTCGATTAACCTCATTTTCTCCGTCGGAATCGTTCGGTTTTCCGCCCGACGGCACGGATACTGCCGAAAAACGGCTTGCTCCTATTATAGCACACACCTGCGCGAAAATCAAGTGCTTTACCAAGATAAAACGGTAAAATCTTAAAATATTTTGCAAAATTTTAGATTAAAGAAGAGCGCTTTACCCGATACGGCATCTGCGCATAAAAAAACGGGCATCCCTTTGGGGGATGCCCGATCCTTCTGATATCAATTAAAGCGAAATTATCTCAAAAACGCCGAAAGTCGGATCGTAGCCATGT
>JAZNCR010000006.1:0-4987 GCA_045587605.1 Eubacteriales bacterium | reverse complement strand
CCGGCTCAATCAGCCGACCGTTTCCACGACGCCCGCAAAGAGAGGCGTATTCGAGGAGGAGACAAGCAGGAACACGAAGGGGCGGTCAAGCACGAAGTCAACCTCGTCCTTGGGCGGCGCACCCATGCCCGCCATCGCCATCAGGGTATAGGCGGCGGCAGGGCATCCGTCCTCGTCGATTTTCACGCGGACTGCGTGCTCGGCGCGAGAGAGGTAAATCTCATCTGCTATACCGTCATCGGTAACGGGAGAGAAATCAGCGGTCTCGGCAGACCAGACGTCGGTAATCCCCAGCGCCTTCAGACCGTTGTTGAGATCAAACTTGGCGCTGACGTCAAATTTCGGCACCGAGAGATTGACAATCAGCGTCTTGTTTTCCCCTGCGTCACGTTCAAGTGCCACGTTGTAGATTGCATCTCCGGCAAGCAGCGCGTCGGGGGTCACGCCCTCATCAGGCAAGAAGAACCACATTCTGCCGCCGTTGTTCTCAAGCGCAAGTGAAACGGCACTGTAGTTCTCACCCCAATAATAGGTATCGACAGCGCTTCGATTCATGAAAACGGTCGTCTCGTCCCCCGCCGCCGCATGGAAGGGAGCGGTGGTGTTATTGGCAGAATTAAAGGTATTCGTCCAGCGTGCCTCGTAGAAAATGGTGGTGGCCAGTGCCAGGACGGTGCGGGCGTCAAGAGAAACGTCCTTTACGGCATCGCTAAGCAGTCCGCCGGTCTGCTCGTTGAGCCATGCACGAAGTGCCGCGTCAAGCTCGGGCGAGCCCATTTTTCCCTGATAGGACTCGGCATAGTAATGCTCGGCCAGGCGATCAAGGGTATCGGGGCGGAAATTCACCGTTTCATTCAGCCAAAGCGAGGAGGCGAGCACGCTTGTGGTGGCACCGTCCCGCAGATAATTGGCACCCCAGAGGAGATTTGCACGGCTGCGCGCCGTCTCAAGATCGGGCGCATCAAGAAGTGTGAGCAGCTGTGCGCGGCTGTTTCCTTCGGTCAGCTCGGTCAGCATGGAAAGGGCAAGGTAAAGGTTGATGGGAGAGAGCAGACGGTTCTGTCCTGCTGTTTTGGCATCCGCGGTCAAGAACTGCCGCATCAGCGCGATATAGCTTTGGTCGATATCAACCGTCCGCACAGCGCGGCGGTTCTCGGCCACTCTGTTCCGACCTGTATCCATCCACGCCTGCATATCCTGCCAGTACTGCTGGTTCGGATAGTTACCGTTCTCGCCGTAATCAGATTCGATCGGGATCTGCGCCTGGGCGGGATATTCTGCCTCGGTCAGGCGGAAGGGGAGGTGTCCATCAAGGATGATCTCTCCGCTCGACGCGGACGGAGCGGTTGTGTCGGGAGAAACGGTGGTATCCGCGGGCGGATTCGTCTCGGCTTTGGGAGCGTCAGCCGTCTCGACGGGGGCGGTCGGCGGCGTTTCCCCGCCGCGCGGGAGAAGGGCCGCAGTGGCAGCCAGCGCACCGCAGAGAAGGACGGCTGCGGTCAGCAGCGCGACTGCACGGCGGGGTGCCGCGCTTCTTTTCCGCGCCAGAACTGCACGGTTAAGCTCCTCGGGCGTATGGATATTTTCGTTTGCGTTACGGTAACGTTTCATAGGGACTCCTTTCCTTCTCTTCACAAATTAACCTCACACAGAGATTCCTTCAGCCGTGCGCGGGCGCGGTGCAATTGTGCCTTGACCGTCCCCTCGGCACAGCCGAGATCGGCGGCGATTTCGGCAACCGACAGTCCCTCAAAGTAGTGCAGGTGGATAACGGTGCGATATTTTGCGGGAAGCGCCAGCACGGCGGCGTACACCTCGCGGTTCTCGGGCTCGACCCCGATCTCGGCGGCTGTCTCAAGCGGGAGAATTCGGCGGCGATGGGGAGAGATAAGCGCACTTTTTGCGCGGTTAACCGTACAGCGAATCAGCCAAGCGCGGCGATGCTCGTCGCTCTCGAATTTATCCTCGTGTCGGAAATAGCGCAGAAAGACGTCCTGATAAACGTCCTCTGCGTCGGCGACGTTTGCCATGCGCGCCAGCGCAAGCCGCCAGACCAAATTGCCGAATCGGAGGACAGCCTCCTCGCGTTTGTCAATATGCATCAAATCCCTCCTCTTCCGTGCCGAAGACGATCTCCGGCGAGGTGCTTTCATCTGTAATACCCTGCATCGGCCCAAAAGGTTGCACCGAAAAGAAAATTTTTCAATCAAATATCCAAAACGTAGGCAAGCAGCAGATTGATCGTGTTTCGGATAGCATCCATATGCGTGCGCTCGCGGCCGTGACTGCAGTACACGGGGACACCAAACAGCGCGGCGCGCAGGTTGTTTCCGGCGCGCATGGCGGCACCTGCATCCGAACCGTAATGATAGAACACGTCAAGCGCATACGCACAGTCCGCCAGGCGGGCGCACTCGGTCAGGCGGGTGGTCAGCCCATAATCGTAGTGGCTTCCGGCATCCTTGACGCAGATCGAGACCTTATGCTCGTCCCCGTCATGATCGGGTCCGATCAGCCCGATATCCACCGCCACGAACTCCGAGACCTCCTCCGGCACATAGGTGCCGCCGAGTCCGATCTCCTCACAGTAGGGGAAGGAAATCAACGTACGGTATTTCGGGCGGAGGCCGTGTTCACGCAGGTACTTGAGCATGGCAAAGAAGCAGGCAACCGAGGCCTTGTCGTCAAGAAAACGCGATTTAATGTATCCGTTCGGCGTGATCTCACAGCGCGGATCGATCGAAATTATATCCCCATTGCAAATGCCGAGTGCCGTGACCTCTTCCTTCGAGGAAACCGGCTCATCGAGCAGAACGACGACAGAATTTTCATTGCGCTCAAGCGTTTTGGCGTCGTCAAAAACATGCACCGAATGGGAGCGGCAGATCAGCATGCCCGTATAGATGCGCCCATCTCTTGTATGTACCGTCACCGACTCGCTCTCGAGATTTTGATAGTTTACACCGCCGAGCTGACGGATGCGCAGCTTACCGTCGGCATCGATGCCGCGCACAACGAAGCCGAGGGTGTCGGCATGCGCGCTGAGCATCACGGTGCGGCTGTTGTCTTCGCCCTCGAGGGTGATATAGGGTGTACTGCGATTGTCAAAGGTAACCGTATATCCAAGCTCCTCCGCCATACGGACGAGCACGGGATTGAGCTGTGGATAATAGCCCACCGGACTGGGGGTAGCAAGCAGGGTCCCCAGGGTATCAAGGAAATAGTTCTCATCAAACGAATATCGCATGATCGTGTCTCCTTCTTGAATTTTGGATGTTAGTCACATTATACCACATTCCCGCGCGGCGGGCAAGACGCTTTGGGACAAAAAGGATGCCGCACTTGCGTGCGGCATCCCGGAAAAAATCAAATTATTTGAGGAACTGTGCATCATCGATATAGACGTTGCCGGCGGCACCTGCCGTGAAGCTGAAGTCCATTACCGTGACGTTCGTGCGCGCGCCGGTCAGATTATAGGTAACCTCAACCCAGTCACTTCCTGCAGGAATGCCGGTCACGCTCGGTGCGATGGAGGTGCTGTTGAGCTTCAGGTTACCAACGGTCAGCGTGCCGGAGGTATTGTTCTTAACCTTGATGGTGATCTTACCGAAGCGGCTGTAATCGAAGATGGAGTCCTTGAGCTGAACCTTATCACCGTTCAGATTCTGACCGTAGAGGGTCGGTGCAACGGTAAATGCGCCCTTGGCAACCGTGAGATTCAGCGAAGCATCGCCCTGTGCCTTGACCGTGCGGTCAAAGGTAATGGCGAGTGCCCGATCTCCCTGGGACGCAACCCAAGAATCATACTGCATGGCCAGGTGATCGCTGTTACGGGTCAGATGCCAGATCTGAGGCGTATCACAGTCTGCATAAGGAATGGTAGGCGTGGTCTTTGCGTTCGAGGGCATCTTGTAGGCGAAGGGAGCGGCCGCATAGAGCAGCTTGCCTCCATAGGTACAGCCAAGGTTGACAAGGTCAACGTTGAGGTCGTATGCGTAGGTCGCCGAGATGGGGCTCGATACGCTGGGCGAGCTGAGCGCAACCTTATTCTTACCAACGATCTGTGCGGTTGCGGGGTAATATACACCGTCAGAGCCGCAGATGGTAAAGCCGCGCAGTACGCTCGAGCCATCGAGGATGCAGAGGCCGTCTGCTACGTTCTTGAAGGTCAGGGTCAGAACGTTGCCCGATACCGAGGAGGTGTAGGGCATGGGTGCATCCGACGGATAATCGGTTCTGCCGTATACCATCGACATGGTCGCCGCCGCAAGACGTTCACCGATCGGCTTCTTCTCGTGCGGGTGGCTTGCGTTGTTGGTCGGATCGTGCTCGGAGGACATATCGGTCATCGGCACGGCGGTGATCATGGCATTCTCGTCGCCGTATTCGGCAACCTGTGCGGTGAAGGGACCGTAGGTGTGCGGATCCGCCGTAACCATATAGGGCATCAGAATCGGCATAACGAAGGGCATCGTGCCTTCTGCGAAGCCATAGAGACGGCAGTACTGACGGTACATGATGTCAAGCTCCACGGTATACGTTCCATTGCGCTCGCCGAGGTCCTGCTCACCCTGATACCAGAGCAAGCCTGCGATATTCAGACCGAGCGAGGGGTTGACTCTTGCGTTGTAAAGAGCGGTTGCATTACGATATACGGAGGAGTTTTTAGCGGGATCCCATTTAGCGTCGTCAAGCGGCAGATAATGCTCGGTAAACCGCGAATCGGTTGTCAGAATGGAGTTCGCATTGATGGTCGCGCGGGAGATCCAGGAGCGAACGGGGCATCCGCCGACCGCATAGAAGATGAAGCCGACAGGCACGTCAAGGTTCTCGCGCAGAACACGGCTGAAATAGTACGCAACGGCAGAGGTACCTGCCATACTCGTCTGATTGTTGCCGAGGATCCAGCTGACACCGGTGGTTTGCGCCGGTGTAGTGGGATAACCCGAGGAAGGATTGGATACCTGCATCACGCGGATGAACTCAT
>JAZNCR010000005.1:0-6018 GCA_045587605.1 Eubacteriales bacterium | reverse complement strand
CGGCATGGGGGGCGCATTCGGCGGCGCTGGGGCCAGTCGGATTGCCTGCGATACATTCTGCGCCGTGATGCGCGATGCGCTTCCCCAAATCGGGGCGGATGCGGCCGTGATCTGCAGTGACGCCGAGGCGATTGCCGCTCGCCGCGATCGTTTGTTTGCATCCATTCCGGACGCACTTGAGCACGCCGCCGCCGAAGCCAATCGCGCCGTGTACGAGACCGCGATGGCTGATCCGACCCTGCAGGGCATGGGCACGACTCTGGTTGCACTTCTCGTCTGGGGCGAGTATGCCTGTGCGGTGAATATCGGCGACAGTCGTCTTTATGCCATTACGGCTGAGGAAATCTGCCAGATTTCCCACGACCATTCTTACGTGCAGTATCTCGTTGATCTTGGCAAGCTTCCGCCCGAGGAGGCACGCACCAACGCAAACCCCAACATCATCACCCGCGCCGTCGGCACGGGCGAGACGGTGGAGGCCGATATTTTCCTCGTTGACCCGAGTCTGGTCGGACAAGCCGTATTTCTGCTTTGCTCCGACGGGCTCTCGGGTATGCTGACCGATGAGGAAATTGCCGAGCTTGTCCGCGCCGCCGACAGCGTAGAGGAAGCGGTGGACGTGCTGATTGCGCGAGCCAACGCCGCGGGCGGCAGCGACAACATTACCGCCGTTCTTTGCCGATAATCCCGAAACTATGACAGAGTAAGGATAATTTTGAAAAAATGATGGATAATTACGATCGCTTGATCGGGCAGGTGCTCGATCGGCGCTATAAAATCAAGCGTGTGCTCGGTGTGGGCGGCATGGCCGTGGTTTTTGAGGCGTACGATGCGCTGATGAAGCGGCCGGTTGCCGTAAAAATGCTCAAGGAAGAGATTGCAACCGACGCCCAGGCGGTGAAACGGTTCATCAACGAATCGAAGGCGGTTGCCATGCTCTCGCATCCGAATATCGTCAACATCTACGACGTATCGGTGAAGCAGAACTGCAAATATATCGTCATGGAGTATATCGAGGGCATTACGCTCAAGAACTATATGACCCGCCGCGGACGTCTTTCCTTCCGTGAGACGATCAGCTATACCGAGCAGATTCTGCGTGCGCTTGAACACGCACACGCCAAAAATATCATTCACCGCGACATCAAGCCGCAGAACATCATGCTGCTCAAAAACGGGCAGATCAAGGTGACCGACTTCGGTATTGCCAAGCTTCCGCAGGCCGAAACGCTGACGGCCACCGACAAGGCGATCGGCACCGTCTACTATGTCTCTCCCGAGCAGGCGAGCGGCCGGCAGATCGACCAGCGCTCCGATCTCTATTCGCTCGGCGTTATGATGTACGAAATGGCGACCGGACGGCTCCCCTTCTATGCCGACAGTCCGATCTCGGTCGCGCTGATGCAGGTTAACGATACGCCCCCCGCACCGCGCACGCTTGATGCGGGAATTCCGCAGGGGCTTGAGCAGATCATCCTCTCGGCCATGGAAAAAAATCCCGCGCTTCGCTTTGAGAGCGCAGCGCAGATGCTCCGTCAGCTGCAGCGCCTGCGCGCCGACCCGAATATCGTGTTCAAGCCCTCCCGCAAGCTGAACCAGGCCCGCCGCGCTGAGCAGAAGGCGGCGGCCGCGCGCGAGCGCAAGGCAAAGCACCGCCCGAGCCGCTCGATGTTCCCCATTATCATGGGCGTGGCGACGGCAATGCTGCTTGTCATGATCGTGGCCGCGATCTATGTGATCAGCGAGCTGATTTTTGCCGACAATTCCCATCTCATCAACGTCAAGGTACCGACCGCCGTCGGCAATATCTATCGCGGCTCAACCGAGGATCTCGGCTTTGAGGACGAATATTACCATGTTATCGTCGAATACAAATACGACCCCGACAGCGCGCCCAACACCGTCATTGAACAGGAGCCGGAGGGGGGACTCACCAAGAAGGTCGTTCCGAACAGCCAGCGGGTTACCGTTACGCTGACGGTCAGCCGGGGCGCGGAAACGGTTATCCTCGGCGACTATACGGTCAAGGAGGTCCGCGCAGTGGAATCTGCGCTTCGTTCACAGGGATTCGTCGTCAAGCGCGAAACGGTTTATTCTGACGTCGTGCAGTCGGGCTACGTTGCCCGCACCCTGCCTGAGCCCGGCTCGGTGGTCAACGTGGGCGATACCATCCTGCTCTACGTCAGCCGCGGAGAACAGATCAGAGAGATTATGACCCCCGATTTCGTGGGGCTTTCCGAGGTCGAAGCGTCGGCCGAACTGAAAAAGAGCGGACTTTCGCTCGGCGAGGTTGTCTATATCACCTCAAACCGCCCAGCAGGTACGGTGCTCGAGCAGAGCGTGAGTGCCTATACCAAGGTGCCGCAGGCCTCGACTGTGATCGATTTCGTGGTATCGGGCGGACCTTCCTTTGGCATCATGGCGATGCCCGATCTGACCGGTATGTCTCTGCAGCAAGCCAAGCTGGCACTCAACGATCTGAATTTGGCGCTGACCGTCGTGGGTACGGTCAAGAGCAATGCGGCCGCGGGCTTAATCGTTGAGCAGACCCCGAAGCATCTGACAGACCTGCGGGATTCGGGCATTACGGTGGTGCGGGTCACCATCAGCGGAGGTCCGAATTATATCGGCAGAGAGCCGACTCTCGATGAAACCACCGCCGCGCCCGAGACGACCGGACGACCTGCCGAAACGACTCGCTTCTTCCCGGTTATTCCGCGATAATTTTAAGAAACCGCCGTCCCGGCAGAAAGGAGAAAACGATGAATATCCGCAGAATGATCCCCATCCTTGCCGCTGTACTGTCGGCTGTTCTCGTGCTTCTCATCGTTCTCTGCCTGCCGGAGAAGGATGCCGTCGGGACGAACGGCACGGCCGATCAGGCTCTGCCCGTGTGCTGGCAGATTATTTACCGTCCCGATGATGCATCAAGTCTTGCCGCTGCCGAACGGATCGCAGCCATCCTTGACGCGCGGGAAAGCCTTTGTGCGGAGCTTCTTCCGGATACGCCCGAAGCGATTCCGCCCAAGGCCCCCGCCATCACCGTTGCGCTGACGCAAAACGAGGCACTCCGCGAACAGCTCGGGGAGAGCGGATGGATGATAGAGCCGGCAGACGGCATCCTCCATCTGATTGCCTTCGGGCAGGCGGGACTTGACGCTGCGGTCAACGCATTTTCCGCATCCTTTGCCGCGCTGTCGGTCGATGCGGTATCTCCGGACGCCATGCCGCGCGCGTTTTTGGCGGCAGACGGGACGTCGAGTGAGACGCTCTTTTCTTCAAAAATCCCCCTAAATTTTGATGAAGACGGCCGCTTTCGCATGATTTTATTCTCGGACGTATCGGCAGGAATTGCCATCTCGCCCTACACCGTTCAGGCGATCGAGAAAATCGTTGCCGCCGAGTGCCCCGATCTCGTCCTCTTCTGCGGCGGGTCGGGAGACGGGTTTTCCACCCGTGCCGAGCTTACCGGATTTTTGGGCGCGCTGACCGCACCGCTTGAGGCTGCAGGTATCCCCTGGGCGCATCTTTATGCCGGCGCGGACAGTCTTTCCCGCACGGTAAAAAACGAGGTTTACGCCGCCTTCCCGCATTGCGTATCCAAGCAGGGGGACTATTTTCTTCCGATTTATCACAGGGGAAAGCCAACCTTCGGCATTTGGATGATGAGCCTGCCCGAGGCGGGCGGAGACTATACCGAGACAGCACTTACCGCCTTTGCCAACCGCGCGGCCCTTGTGTGCGGCAGACAAGGCTTCCCCTCTGTTCTGGCCCTTGCCGCGCCGCTGCCCGAATTTGCCGAGGCGGCGGATTATGCAAGGTCGGGCGAGCTGAACGAGACGATTTCCGCACCGACCGAAAACAGCGGTCTCTTTGCGCTTGCCGCCGCGGCGGATGTTCGCGCCATTTATGCGGGGCAGGATCATCTCAACAGCTACACCGCCGATCATCTCGGCATAGAGCTTGGTGCTCTGGCTTCACTCGGATACGACGGCTACGGCTTTGGGGGAACCTTTGATACCAACCATCGCCTGCGCGGCGGTCGACTTGTCGAGCTGTCTGCCGACGGTACCTTTACCTCAAAAATGATCTTCGCCGCCGACTACGGGGTGGAGCGATAAGCGAACGTCGGCCGGATTTTCCGGCATCAGACCTTTTATCCTTGTTTTCTGTCTGAGGTGAATATGCAAAACGAAAGCAAAACCGGCCGCATCCTGCGAGGTGTCGGCGGATTATATACCGTACTGCTCGATGGCGCGGAGGGAGAGGTTATCTCCTGCCGCGCCCGCGGGCTTTTCCGGCACCATGATCTCACGCCCCTGCCGGGTGATTGGGTTGAGCTGGCAGGGGAGAGCGAGGAGAACGGGGACGTGATGATCGCCGAGATCCTCGATCGGCGTTCGGCACTGATCCGACCGCCGCTGGCCAATCTGGACTATCTGTTTATTACGCTTGCCGCCGCGTCTCCCACCCCCGTGCTCGAGACGGTGGACAAGCTGACCGCCATTGCCGAGCATAACGGCATCGAGCCGGTGCTGGTGATCGGCAAGGCCGAGCTTTCTCCTGCCGAGACGGCGCGGATTGCCGAAATCTACCGCCTTGCCGGCTTTTCGGTATTTCCCCTCAGCTGTCATACGGGGGAGGGGATTGATGCGCTGCGCGCGTTCCTTGCCGAGCGGCTTCCGGGACGGATTGCGGCCTTTGCGGGTGCGTCGGGCGTGGGCAAGTCCACGCTGATGACCACCCTTTTCCCCGACCTCAATCTCGCCACGGGCGGACTGTCCCGCAAGATCGACCGCGGGCGGCATACCACGCGGCACGTCGAGATTTATCCGGTTTCGGTCGGGGGGAGCACCGCGTTTCTTGCCGACACGCCCGGGTTCAGTATGCTCGATTTTGCGCGCTTTGATTTCTTTGCCCTGGACGATCTTGCCCCCGCGATGCGCGATCTCGCGCCCCATCTCGGGAAGTGCCGCTATACCGACTGCACTCATCTCTGTGAAGAGGGATGCTCGATTGTGGAGGCGGTTGCGGCGGGGAAGATTCCGAAATCCCGCCACGACAGCTACTGCGCCATCTACGCCGTGCTCAAGGAAAAGAAGGCGTGGAAGTAAGCGTTTTTGCAGGAATTGAGTATCACAAAAACCCATCCAAGAGAGGATGATTCCATGAAAGCATTTATCTATACCGGCGGCGAGGTATACGCCGACGGGCTTTGCGAGCGGCCGTCGGCGGACGATTTCTGCGTTGCGGCCGACAGCGGATACCGCACGGCGAAGCGGCCGGGCGTGAAGATCGATCTCCTCATCGGCGACATGGACTCACTTGACGGCGCGTCGGAGGCGGCCGCCGAGGTGGAGAGGATGGGCGGAGAGGTGGTTCGCGTCAAGGCCGAAAAGGATGAAACCGACACTCAGCTTGCCGTTGCGGAGGCGATCGCTCGCGGTGCGGACGAGATCGTCATCATCGGCGGTCTTTCCGGTCGGCTCGACCATACCCTCTCAAATCTTGCGATCCTTGAGGAACTCTCCGCAAGAGGCATCCGCGCGACGATTACCGACGGGCGAAACCGCGTCCGTTTTCTCAAGAACGACAGCCTTTTGCTGGCAAACGAGGGCTTCCGCTATCTTTCGCTGATCGCGATCGACGAGGTCTGCCGCGGTGTCTCGCTTGAGGGCTGTAAGTATCCGCTCAAAAACGCAAAGCTCTCCCGCCGAAACCAATACGCCGTCAGCAACGAGATCAAGGGGCGGGTTGCCCTCATCTCGGTCAAACGCGGACGGCTCTACGTCGTCGAATCGAGTGACCGCTGAACGCGTCCCCGCATATGCTGTCTGTGAGCAGATCAAAAAGGGGGCACGCATATGAAGATCGTCGTCATTCGCTCACCCAAACTCCTCGCCCCCATTCTGCGGCGATGGTTTGGGATTAAAAAAACATAAAACAAGGGGCTTTTTGAAAAACCTCTGCTCTCCCATAAAATGACATCCACAAAGGAAGGTTTTCGCGGGGGGCGTG
>JAZNCR010000004.1:0-5923 GCA_045587605.1 Eubacteriales bacterium | reverse complement strand
GCAGACAAGGATAACGATGCCAAGATCATGGTATTCGACCTCGGCGGCGGTACCTTCGACGTCTCCCTGCTTGAGATTTCGGACGGCGTGTTTGAGGTTCTGGCAACCGCCGGCAACAACCGTCTCGGCGGCGACGACTTTGACCAGCGCATCATCGACTGGATGGTCAAGACCTTCAAGGCAGAGAACGGCATCGATCTCGGCCAGGATAAGATGGTCATGCAGCGTCTCAAGGAGGCAGCAGAGAAGGCTAAGATCGAGCTTTCCGGCATGACCTCCGCCAACATCAATCTCCCCTTCCTGACGGCCGACGCAACCGGTCCTAAGCATTTCGAGGCAACCCTCACCCGTGCGAAGTTTGACGAGCTGACGGCAGACCTCGTTGAGGCAACCATGAAGCCCACCCGCCAGGTGCTCTCCGACGCGGGCCTGAGCATCAATCAGGTTGACAAGGTTCTTCTCGTCGGCGGCTCGACCCGTATTCCCGCCGTTCAGGAGGCAGTCAAGAAGTTCATCGGCAAGGAGCCCTTCAAGGGCATCAACCCCGACGAGTGCGTGGCAATCGGTGCCGCAATTCAGGCAGGCGTTCTCGGCGGCGAGGTCAAGGACCTGCTCCTCCTCGATGTTACCCCCCTGTCCCTCGGCATCGAGACGATGGGCGGCGTATTCAACCGCATCATCGACCGCAACACCACCATTCCGGTCAAGAAGAGCCAGATCTATTCCACCGCGGCCGACGGACAGACCCAGGTTGAGATCCACGTTCTGCAGGGCGAGCGCGAGATGGCAGCCGGCAACACCACGTTTGGCCGCTTCATCCTCGACGGTATTCCCGCCGCTCCCCGCGGCGTACCGCAGATCGAGGTCACCTTTGATATTGACGCAAACGGTATCGTTAACGTAACCGCAACCGATAAGGGCACCGGCAAGGAGCAGCACATCACCATCACCTCCTCGACCAATATGTCCCAGGAGGATATCGACCGTGCCGTCAAGGATGCGGAGAAGTTCGCGGAGGAGGACCGCATCCAGAAGGAAGCGGTCGACACCAAAAACCATGCAGAGTCGCTGATCTTCCAGAGCGAAAAGGCACTGGGCGAGCTTGGTGACAAGGTAACGGCCGACGAGAAGGCAGGCGTTGAGTCCGCCATCGAGAAGCTCAAGGAAACGGTTAAGGGCGGCGACACCGCAGCCATCAAGGCCGATACCGAAGCACTCGAGAAGGCATTCTACGCCCTCTCCGAGAAGCTCTATGCGCAGTCGGGTGCCGCACAGGGCGATCCGAATGCCCAGGGCGGCGCACAGACCGGCGGCGACGGCACCTACTACAACGCCGACTACGAAGACAAAACCGATAAATAAGAGGATAGACGTGGGGACGCTTTCCTGAAAAAGCGCCCCACACTCCCGCAAAAGCTTCCATGCACACGTCACCGAATGCGCGCATGGAAGTTTTTGAGGATTGTCAAGGACCTTTTTTCAAAAAGGCCCTTGACCGGGGTATGGGGCAGCGCCCCATGCCTTGTTTTCCCCCCGCGCCGACGGCGGTATCCGGTCGGAGAAATGGAGCCCCGTATGGCAGACAAACGAGATTATTATGAGGTGCTTGGCATCGAGAAGGGTGCCGGCGAGAGTGAGATCAAGAAAGCCTATCGCTCGCTCGCCAAAAAGTACCATCCCGATATGAATCCGGGAGACAGCGAGGCAGAAGCCAAGTTTAAGGAGGTCAACGAGGCCTACGATATTCTCTCCGATCCTGATAAGCGCGCGAAATATGACCAATACGGTCACGCCGCATTTGACCCGTCGATGGGCGGTGGCGCGGGCTTTGGCGGCTTTGGCGACTTTGGGGATATCGGCGATATTTTCAGTTCCTTCTTTGGCGGCGGCTTTGGCGGCGGCTTCGGCGGTTCCTCGGGCGCACGGAGAAACGGACCGATCCGCGGTGACGATATCGGCGTACGCATCACCATTTCCTTTGAGGAAGCGGCGTTCGGTATCAAGCGGGATATTTCTTATGCCCGTGTGCAGAAATGCCCGGATTGCAGCGGAAGCGGTGCGGCGGCAGGCTCAAGCCCCGAGACCTGTCCCGATTGCGGAGGAAGCGGTCAGCGCCGCGTGACCCAGCGCCTGGGCGGTATGGCCTTCCAGTCGACCACAACCTGCGAAAAATGTAAGGGAACGGGTAAAATTATCAAGAATCCCTGCGACAATTGCCGCGGTACCGGATACGTTCGCATCACGCGCAAGCTCAGCGTATCGATTCCGGCAGGTATCGACGACGGCGAGCGCATTGCACTTCGCGGAGAGGGAAACGAGGGAAGAAACGGCGGCTCGGCAGGCGATCTTATTCTGATCGTCAGCGTGCGCCCGCACGCCTTCTTCGAGCGTGACGGCTATAACGTCTATTGTGAGGTGCCGATTACGGTTGCCGAGGCTACCCTTGGCGCGGAAATCGACGTCCCTACGCTTGAAGGAAAAGAAAAGTTTACGATTCCCGAGGGAACACAGCCCGGAACGGCGTTCACCTTGAGGGGGAAGGGTATTCCCTATATCAATTCGAGCCGTCGCGGAGACTTGATCTTTACGGTCAACGTAGAGATCCCCCGCAGTCTGAACGAGAAGCAGCGTGAGGCAATGCGCACCTTTGCGGATGCCTGCGGTGAGAAGAACTATACCAAGAAGAACGGCTTCCGCGCCAAATTCTTCGGTAAGGACAAGAAGGATTAACGCGCCGCGGATCGCCGCAAGAAATACGTTACATCAAGGAGATTATCCATGGATCAGGAATGGACTCAGCTCAAAGCCACGGTTCCCACGGCACAGCTGGATAAAGCCTGCGCGGTGATGAGCGTCATTTCCGCACAGCTGATGATTGAAGATTACAGCGATTTTTCGCTCAACGGTATGTACGGCGAGCTCGTCGACGAGACGATTCTTGAAGCCGACCGCGATCACGCGGCCGTGTCGGTCTATCTGCCGGCAGACGGCGGTGTTTCGGACGCCGTTGCTTTTCTCAGAGAGCGCTTTGCCGTGGAAAAAATCGATGCACGCCTTGAGATGGTCGGTATCAACGAGGACGATTGGGCGGAAGCCTGGAAGCAGTACTATAAGCCGATCAAAATCGGCGACCGGCTGGTCGTCGTTCCCGTTTGGGAAAAATATGAGGCGGCGGAGGATGAGGTCATCATCCGCATGGATCCCGGTATGGCCTTTGGCACGGGAACGCATGAAACGACCCGTCTTGTCAGCCGACTGCTTGAGCGGTATACCACCCCGGGCGTCAAGATGCTTGACGTCGGATGCGGAACGGCGATTCTCGCCATCTGCGCCGCAAAGCTGGGTGCGGGAGCGTGCGCCGCATACGATATCGATCCGGTCGCGGTCAAGGTCGCGCGGGAGAACGTCAGCGACAACGGCTGCAGCGATCTTGTAACGGTCGGTCAGTCGGATCTGCTTCGGTCTGTGCCCAAGGGGGAAAAATACGGTCTTGTTGCGGCAAACATTGTTGCCGATATTATTCTGCGCATGGCACCCGATATTGGGGAATACATGGCGCCGGGCGGCGTTTTGCTCGCTTCCGGTATTATCGAGCCGCGTGCCGCAGAGGTTGAGATCGAGCTTTGTTCCCGCGGCTTCAGCGTACTCGAGCGCGCTTCCGAAAACGATTGGTGCGCCCTTGCACTTCGTTATGACGGTTAAGCGATGAAAACGAGGAGAGCGTCCTTTGAAGCGCTCTCCTCGTTTTCTCCTCTCGGCGGACGGAGCCGGGTTGCATTTTTTCGCAGACCGTGATATAATAACGACAGATATGCGGCAGAAGCGCCGCTTTGAAAATCATATGGAGGGTACCCCTGTGAAAAAAGATAACCGTGCCATCTCTTTCCGCGGCATTATGCTGTTGATCGCATTTGGCGTTCTTCTCTTTGTCGTAACACAAAATCTCGTATCGGTCGGCAAATTTTTCGTCTGGCTTTGGGGGCTGATCTATCCGCTTGTGCTTGGCCTTTGCATCGCCTTTGTCCTCAACGTCGTGATGCGTTTTTTTGAGGTACGCGCCTTTGCCGCACTCGGGCGGAGTCAGCGTCCTTTTCTTCGCCGCGTTTGCCGACCGCTCAGCCTTATCGTTACCGTTCTTTCCTTTGCTGCTGCGATTGCGCTGATCCTTTTGGTTATTATACCCGGAATCGACGAAACGGTAGACGGTCTTGTCAATACCGTGCCGACCTTCGCCAAAAACTGCCTTGCATGGATGACGGGGGTTTTGGAGGAGCACGACATTTCGGCGCAGTTTATTGCCGAGCTGCAGGTGGACTGGAACAATCTCTTCTCCACCGTGTTTGACCTGCTCAAAAACGGGACCGGATCGATCTTTGACTTTACCTCCTCCGTTTTTGGCGGAGTTGCGAATTTCTTCCTTGGCTTTATTCTGGCGATTTATATTCTTTTGCAGAAGGAGAAGATCAGCCGATTCCTCCACCGCGTGCTTCGTGCCTTTTTGCCCGAACGTGCAACCGATAAGATTGAGGAAATTGCCTCGCTGTCCTACGATACCTTCTCCAATTTTATCAGCGGACAGCTCCTTGAGGCGGTTATTCTCGGTGCACTCTGCTTCGTGGGGATGCTCATTTTCGGCTTCCCTTATGCCGGCGTCGTTTCGGTCCTGATCGCTGTCACCGCGCTGATTCCCATCTTCGGCGCATGGATCGGCGGCGGTGTTTCGGCTTTCCTGATCCTGATGGTAAGTCCGCTCAAGGCACTCTTGTTCCTTGTGTTCCTGCTTGTTCTGCAGCAGCTTGAAAATAATCTGATCTATCCCCGCGTGGTCGGCAAAAAGGTCGGCCTTCCTGCAATTCTGGTGATCATCGCTGTACTGATCGGCGGCAATCTCGGCGGCATACTGACCATTCTCATCAGCGTTCCGCTCTGCTCGGTGCTCTATACGCTCTTCCGTCAGTACGTCGATTATCGGATATCCCGTAAAACGGAAGCAGAGCAGGGAAGCACTCCTGCCGTCCCCTTGCCAAAGGCGGAGAGACCCGAGCCTCAGGATAAGGCACCGATTGCCTCACCGGTGAAAAATCCGCCTGCGGCACCGACGAAAAAAAGGAAAAACAAAAACCAAAAATAATATTCTTCCACGGGAAGCGGTGAATCTCCACCGTTTCCCGTGTTTTTCACCGTTCTTCCTCGGTACAATTTATCGGTTCCGGCGGTGAAATTGTGAAAAAAAGCAAAAAAAATGCGAAATATATCAAAAAAAGCTTTGACAAATTGGGCAATGTGTAGTATAATGGATGGTAATGTGAATGTTTGTGCCCATGGCACGGCATAACTTTTGCCAAGGAGTGCTTATGCCCAGGTTTTTTGTTCCGACGGCGCAGTTTTCCGATACCGCAGAGGGCAGTATCGTCTCGATCTTCGGTGAGGATGCGCATCATATTTCCCGTTCCCTGCGGATGGCGGTGGGAGAGAAGATCGATGTTTGCCCGTCTGATGGAGCCGAGCGCGGAAGGATCGAATATTGCTGTGTGCTGGAGCGTTTCCTCGACGACCGTGTAGAGGCACGGATCGTGCATATTCGTCCCTGCTTGGCAGAACCCCCTTACTTTGCCCGTCTGTTTGTCGGTCTGTCCAAGGCCGATAAGCTGGAGACGGTCATACAAAAGGCGGTTGAGTGCGGCGTCGGAGAGATTATTCCCTTCGTCAGCTCCCGCTGTATTGCCCGACCGGGGGACGGGGAAGCCAAAAAGCAGCAGCGTCGGCAGAAAATTGCCGCAGAGGCGGCAAAGCAGTGCGGACGCGGGCTGATCCCGAAGGTTCATCAGCCGATCTCCTATGCGGAAATGCTCCGCGAAGCGTCGACATCCGCACTTCCGCTTTTCTTTTATGAAGGGGAGTCGGCGTGCACGCTGCCCGAAGC
>JAZNCR010000003.1:0-5226 GCA_045587605.1 Eubacteriales bacterium | reverse complement strand
CGCCGTCAGCAATGACGGGAACGTCGTAGCGGGAGGCGATCTCGGCTGCATTCATGATTGCGGTAACCTGGGGAACACCGATACCGGCAACGACACGGGTCGTACAAATCGAACCGGGGCCGATACCGACCTTAATGGCATCTGCACCCGCTTCAATCAGATCGCGGGCGGCTTCAGCCGTTGCAATATTGCCGGCAACCAGCTGACAGTCGGGGAAAGCGCTCTTGATGGTATCAATTGCGGTAAAGATATTCTTGGAGTGACCGTGTGCGGAGTCAAGAACCAGGAAGTCGGCTCCGGCACCCAAAAGTGCACCTGCACGTTCAAGAACGTCCTTGGTGATACCGATGGCAGCACCGCAGATCAGGCGTCCCTGTGCATCCTTGGCGGAGTTGGGATAACGCGTTGCCTTCTCGATATCCTTAATGGTAATCAGACCGCGGAGACGGTAATCGTCATCGACGATCGGCAGTTTTTCGATTTTATGATGGCGAAGAATTTCCTGAGCCTTTTCAAGGTCGGTACCGACGGCCGCGGTAATCAGGTTCTCGCGCGTCATGACGTCCTTGATCTTTACGTTGTAGTCGACAAGGAAGCGCATATCACGGTTGGTGATGATACCGACAAGGCGGCGGTTTTCGTCGCAGATCGGCACACCGGAAATTTTGAACTTGCGCATGAGGTCGTTTGCTTCATAGACGTAGTTATCCGGAGAGAGGAAGAAGGGATTCGTGATAACACCGTTCTCGCTTCGCTTGACGCGATCGACCTGATCGACCTGCTGTTCGATTGACATATTCTTGTGAATAACACCGGCACCGCCTTCACGCGCCATGGCAATGGCGAGCGCAGATTCGGTAACCGTGTCCATCGCGGCCGACATCAAAGGAATGTTAAGGTTGATTTTCTTGGTCAGACGGGTGTTCAGCTTGACCGTGTTCGGCAGTACGTCACTTTTTGCGGGAATGAGGAGTACGTCGTCAAAGGTCAGACCTTCTTGAACAATTTTGTTTTTAAAATCCATCTCGTTCTCTCCTTGATTTTGTTTTTTCGAACTTAAATGAACATTCTTATTAATATAATATTATAGCAAGGAGAACTGCTTCTGTCAAGGGTGAAGCGGGAAAATCAAAAAAGAAATTTCTTATTTTTTGCAAAACATACCGAATCGACTCGGTACATATAGTATAAAACAGTAAATGAGAAGAGGGAAATCCATGAAAAAACATACATCCTGTTCGGCTTGGCGTTTTGTTGTCGGTTATATTTTGCTTTCGGCTGCTTTTGCAATTGCCGCGCTTCTGCTTTGGTTCGCCGCACTGTACGGAAGTGAGAAAATATCCTCTGCGGTGTCAGCAGCCGACTATAACGGCGAGGCGTTGGGGGAGATTTGTATTGTGATAGATGCAGGGCACGGCGGAGAGGATGGCGGGGCTGTTGGTGTGGATGGACTGCTTGAAAAAACGGTAAATCTGCAGATTGCCGAAATGCTTCGTGATCAGCTTACCGTTGCCGGAATTCAAAACGTAATGACGAGAAGCGACGATCGGTTGCTTTACGATCGGTCGGTGGATTATCGGGGACGCAAAAAAATGCTTGATCTCAGGGCAAGACTCGATATTGTGGAGAATACCCCCGGGTCGGTTTTGGTAAGCATTCACCTCAATGCGTTTTCTGAATCTAAATACAGCGGACTGCAGGTGTATTATTCTCCGCATCACGAAGGAAGCCGTCATTTGGCAGAATTGATTCAAACGGCGGCGCGCTGTCATCTGCAGCCGGAGAATACGAGAAAAATCAAGGCGGCGGATTCGGGAATATATTTGCTGAATCGAAGTGAACGTCCTGCGGTGCTGATCGAGTGCGGTTTTCTTTCCAATCCTGATGAATGTACAAAATTGGGTGATCCAGCCTATCTGGGAGAGCTGTCTACCGTTTTGTTCGGCGCAATCTGCGATTATTTGTCAGAGGTCGGCGATGGGACTTGATTTTTCCGCGAAGAGGCGGTATAATAAATATATTCAGGAGATAAAACCGATAGCGGAAGGAAAAAAACAGGATATGAAGGCAGGAAAAACATATTTTTATTGCAGTGAGTGCGGATACCGTTCGGCAAAGTGGATGGGAAAATGCCCAACCTGCGGCGAATGGAATACGTTTGCCGAGGAGATGGTTGAGGCTGAACCGAAAACAGGAGGCGCTGCACGGATGCTTTATTCTCCTGCGGAAAACCACGCCGTTTCCTATGACGCGCTTGAATTGCCTGCCTATATGCGTTCCGCAACCGGGTTGGGCGAGCTTGACCGCGTACTCGGCGGCGGACTCGTGCACGGCTCGGTTGTTCTGCTCTCGGGTGAGCCAGGTATCGGTAAATCCACCCTTTTGATGCAGGTTTCCGATGTCCTTGGACGCAGTCGGAAGGTGCTTTACGTTTCGGGTGAGGAATCGGGCGGACAGCTGAAGCTCCGTGCCGAGCGGCTCGGTGTCAAGGGAGAGAATCTGTATATTCTCACCGAGACGAATCTCGAACGGATCGTACGGGAGCTGGAGGCAATCAAGCCTGAGGTTTTAATCGTCGATTCCATACAGACCCTTTACAGCGACCGTTTGACCTCTGCGCCGGGCAGCGTTGCTCAGGTGCGGGAAAACGCTCTCGCAATCCTTAACCGTGCCAAAGGTGAGGGCATATCGGTTCTTCTCGTCGGGCACGTCAACAAGGAGGGCGGTATTGCAGGACCGAAGGTGCTTGAGCACATGGTCGATGCGGTTCTTTATTTTGAGGGAGAGCGTCAGCAGGCATACCGCATTATCCGTGCAATCAAAAACCGCTTTGGCTCTACCAATGAAATCGGTGTGTTTGAGATGGAGGAGCATGGACTGCGCGAGGTAGAAAATCCTTCCGAATTGCTCTTGTCGGGCCGTCCGCGCGGTATCAGTGGAAATTGTGCCGTTTGTACGCTTGAGGGAACACGACCGCTGATTGCTGAAATTCAGGCATTGGTTACCCAGGCTCCTCAGCCATCCCCCCGCCGTACAACCAACGGTATCGACTATAATCGAATGTGCCTGATTCTTGCCGTTCTTGAGAAACGGCTTGGTCTTCGCTTTTCTGCCAATGACGTTTATCTCAACGTTATCGGCGGTCTTCGACTTGACGAGCCCGCAACCGACCTTGGAGCCGCACTTGCGCTCATTTCTTCCTTGACCGATCGTATTGTTCCCGATGATTTGATTGCACTCGGCGAGCTTGGGCTTTCGGGTGAGATCCGCGCGATCTCGGGGCTTGAGCACCGTGTACGTGAGGCGATGCGTCTCGGATTCACCCGTGCGCTTGTTCCTGCCCGCAATCTCGAAAAGCGTAAATTTGATCTGCCTATCGAGCTCATTCCGGTCAAGAGTATTTATGAAGCACTTCGCGTTTTGCGGAAGGCAGAATCGGTTGAATCCATCGGCGATGCAGACAAAAAATAAAGAAAAATAAAATCAAAGGCTTTGACTTTATCGGTCAAAGCCTTTGATTTTATTTCATTCGAACAAAAACGGTACGATCACATAAATCGCACCGTTTTTTTGGGGGGCATGGAATTGCTTTTTACCATTGTGCGCCATAATCTTTCTGAATTTTCTTGAGTGATGCAACCAGAAATTCCACGTCGCGCATATGGTTGAAAACCGAAAATCCGACGCGAAGCGCACCGTTCTCGCCGGTTCCGAGGGTTCGGTGGCCGAGCGGGGAACAATGGAAGCCGGGGCGCAGGCAAATTCCCTCCCGGTCAAGCTGTGCCGCCGCCAATGAAGATGGAATTCCGTCAAGATTAAAGAGCAGGGTGGAGCCGACACGAGCAGGCGCATATACCGTAATACCCCTCATATTCATGAGCATTTCCCTGAGGCGGAAAAAGAGCGCTTTCTCACTTTCTCTGATCGTATCAAGTCCTCTTGTGCGTACAAAGCGAATTCCTTCACGCAGTCCGACAATTCCGGGCGTTGCAAGCGTTCCGGCTTCATAGCGTTCGGGAGAAAAGTCGGGCATTCTGCCGTCAAGCGAATTTACCCCGTTTCCTCCTTCAAGCAGGGTTGCCATCGGACGGTCGTGCCCGAGTGCGATCAATCCCGTTCCCTGCGGGCCGTAAAGTCCTTTGTGGCCGGGGGCGCAGAGCGCGTCAATTTGCATTTCGGTGCAGTTGATTTCCTCAATACCCGCGCTTTGCGCGGCATCCACGACGAAAAGCAGGTTTCGTGCATGGCAGAATGCACCGATTTCAGCAAGCGGAAGCTTGGCTGAGCAAAGATTCGAGACGTGGGATGCAATGATCATTTTCGTGTTTGGCTTGATTCGCTCCGCAATTGCGGCAAGAATGATATCAGCGTTTTCCGAATCGGCGGATTCCGGATAGGTCGGAAAAACGTCATAGGAAATTTCGCCAAAGGAAGAAAGTGCATAGATCGGACGGTATACCGCATTGTGCTCCATGTCACTGATCAGCACGTGATCGCCTCGGCGAAGCATCCCCTTGATGACCATATTCAGCGCGTAGGTGGTGTTATAGGTGAAAATAATCCGTTCCGGGGACTCGATGCCGAACAGCTCTGCGGCCGCTTCACGGCAGTCGTAGACGGCTTCTGCCGCCAAGAGAGAAAGCCGATGTGCACTGCGTCCGGGATTACCGCAATAATCCCGCAGACATCGGTCAATTTCACGGCGGACCGAGGGGGGCTTCGGGAATGTCGTGGCGGCGTTGTCAAGATAAATCATACGCTATCCCCCGATATATTCTTTGGGCGAAATTCCGGATTGTCTGAGGACCGATTTGACGTTTTTCTCCTGCACACAGGAATATTCCAGACCGTAAGCACAGCCGTGCGCGGTTTGTCTTGCGTCCAGTCTGACGATACTTGTGCGGATTGCCGCACGGGAAAGGGCGCGCTGTGCACCGAGTGCCTGGGTCATGGAATGAAACGCGGCAATACAGGTTTGCATAAAAATCCCTCCTTCATTGTCAGGATATGTCGAAACGTCGTATTCGGTGAAACAGGTCAAAAAAGGGGCTGAGTCAAAAGCTTTTTAGAAAGCGATTGACTCTTCCTTTTGTTATGTAAATTTGCAAAATCGAGAAAAACAAAAGAAAAAGCCCCGAAACAAGCCCCAAAAAGAGTATGACAAAAAGAGGATCGTTGAAATCCTTATTTATGGAGTCTGTATTCGGTTATGAAGAATTGAGTTAA
>JAZNCR010000002.1:0-15411 GCA_045587605.1 Eubacteriales bacterium | reverse complement strand
ATAAAAAACGATCTTGGTCATCTTTCAATAATCAGCCAACGATCTTTTCGATCTGTACCTTTGTGTACGGCTGTCTGTGACCGATCTTCTTCTTTTCGTTCTTCTTAGCCTTGTACTTGAGAACGTGGATCTTCTTACCCTTGCCGTTCTTAACTACGTTAGCTGTAACTGTTGCACCCTCAACTGTGGGAGCACCAACAACGAAATTGTCTGCTGTGGAAACTGCAAGTACCTTGTCAAAAGTTACCTTTTCGCCCTCGGCAACGTCGAGCTTCTCGATGAAGAGAATATCTCCTTCGTTAACCTTGTACTGCTTTCCGCCTGTTTCGATAATTGCGAACACGAAAAGCACCTCACTTTCATTTTAAGACTCGCTAAATTAGGCGGCATTTTGAACGCACTTAAAAAAGCCTAAATTTATGCGGCATATTATTATATCACGCCGAAATCCAAAAGTCAACCTTTTTTGCCAAAAATTTTATATCTTTTTGCCGTATTTTTCGGCAGCCTTCAGCGTGTTCTTGAGAAGCATCGTAATGGTCATGGGGCCTACGCCGCCGGGAACGGGGGTGATGTAGGATGCCTTGGGCTCGACAGATGCAAAATCAACATCGCCCGTCAGCTTGCCGTCGGCGCGGCGGTTCATGCCGACATCGATGACGACGGCGCCTTCCTTGATATAATCAGCCGTGAAGAAGTCGGCCTTCCCGATGGCCGCAACCAAAATATCGGCGCGGCGGCAAACGGCGGGAAGATCCGCGGTGCGGGAGTGACAGACGGTGACGGTTGCATTGGCATGAAGCATCAGCATCGCCTGCGGCTTGCCGACGATGTTTGAGCGTCCGACAACGACGACCTCCTTACCTGCGGGAGAGATGCCGCTTTTTTCAAGCAGCACCATAACACCGGCAGGCGTGCAGGGCAGATAATCGTAGTCACCGATCATAATATGACCGACGTTGGTGGGATGGAATGCATCCACGTCCTTGCGGGGATCAATGGCAAGCAGTATTTCATGCTCGTCAAGGTGCTTCGGCAGGGGAAGCTGGACGAGAATGCCGTGAATCTTCTCTTCTCCGTTCAGTCGGCGTACGAGCTGCATCAGCTCCTCCTGTGTGGTGTCCGCAGGGAGCTCATATGCCTCCGAATAATAGCCGATCTCCTCGCAGGCACGGCGCTTGTTGCGCACGTATACCTGAGAAGCCGGATCCTCTCCGACGATAATTACCGCAAGCCCGGGCTTTATTCCGGTGCGGGCGAAAAATGCCGCGGTTTCCTCCGCCAGCTCCGCACGGACTTCGGCAGAGATTTTTTTTCCATCAATCAACTGTGCCATTTTCTTCGTTCTCCTCCTTTATATTTTCTTTTTCGTCAGATCCTTTTTCGTCTGCGGCATCGGACTCGGCCTGAGCTTCTGCATCGGCCATCGCATAGACCGGCGTAAATACACCGCCCGCGGTCGGCTTGCGGCGCATAAGCATCATGCCTGCGATGATCAGAATCATACTCAGGACAAAGCTGATGGCGCCAACCAACTGCGAGATGCGGAAGGAGCCAAGATAGAGGCTGTCGGTACGCAGTCCTTCAATGAACATTCGTCCGAAGCCGTACCATGCGAAATAGGTCAAGGCAATTTGCCCGTTGAATTTCTTACGGCGATAGATCAGATTGATCAAAAGAAAGCCGAGCAGATTCCAGAGCGACTCGTAAAGGAAGGTCGGATGATAATAATACATTTTCGACCAGTTATAATGCTGAAGTCCCATGCGGCAGAAGATTTCGGTTTCCGCACCGAAGGCTTCACCGTTGAAAAAGTTTCCCCAACGGCCGATCGCCTGCGCCAGCATGACACCCGGACCTGCACAGTCAAGCAGGCGGAAAAGATTAATCTTTTTGATCCGGGATGTGAGGATAATGGTCAGCGTGCCGAAGATGATGCCGCCGTAAATAGCGAGTCCGCCCGAGCGGATATTGATGATTTCTCCGAGGGAATGAAACTCCTCGGGCTTCATCACAACGTAATACAGTCTTGCACCGATAATACCGAAAATGACGGTAAACATGGCAATATCCAAAAGATCATCGGTTGAAATTTTCTCCTCCTTGGCGCGCCATGCCGCATACAGATATGCAAGGACGATGCCGAGGGTAATGACAACCCCGTACCAACGAACCTCAAGTCCGAACAGAGAAAAAGCAACGCGATTGATTGAAAAGGTGTCAATTCCCAGTCCCGGAAATGCGATTTGAATGAGATTCTCCATAAATTATTCTCCTTTTCTCGGATAGACAACCGACAGCGCAAATCTTTCCGGAAGGAAAGCCTCCCGCAGAAGGGCTTCGGTTTCTTCAAAGGTTACTGCGTCAAGCGATTCGGCATAGGACAGCGGCTCTATGCCGGCAAACAGATAGTCGAGCATCAGATCGGCAATGTCTGATGTGGAATCAAATGCTCGGACGAAATTGGCGTACATCACGCGCTTGCACCGCGCAAAGCTTTCGCGGCAAAGACCCTCCCGTTTTGCTTTTTCCACCGCATCAATCACCCGTGCAAGAAGGGCGTCGGGATCGGGCGAGGTGCCGCTGAGTCCCACAAAAGCATATGCCTCGGTTACGTCATATCCGAAGCCGAGACCTCCCAAAAGAAGCTCTTCTTCATAGAGTGCATTGTAAAGCTCACCCGACTGGTTGAAAAGCATCTCGCACAGAACCGAGAATATCGCTTCGCGGTGAACCTGTCCTTCGGGAGAAAGCGCAAACGGATCATCCTTGATGCCGATCGCAAAGATCGGCTGTGCAATATCCATCTCGGAGGAAATCTTTTTTTGGCAGATTTCACGCGGTTCGGGCGGTATATCGCGGATAATCTCGGTTCTCTTCGGCTCGGGGAGAACCGCATCGGCAACCGCGAGCACCTCCTCCGCCGTCACGTCACCGCAGACGACAAGCGTCATGTTGGAGGGCTGATAAAAAACACGGTGACAATCGTAGAGGATGCGGTCCGTGATCTTTTTTATGGACTCCTGTGTGCCGCAGATATGTGTATAGATGCGCGGACTGTGATAAAGTGCACGAAGAAGCTGATAATAACGGCGAACCGAAGGGTTATCCTCGCTCATCCGAATTTCCTCGGCAATGATTCCCTGCTCTTTTTCGATTGACTCGGGGGTAAAGTACGGATGAATGACGAAATGAAGCAATTCGGTCAGGGATTCGCGGAAATTTTCCGTACAACTGAAGAGATAGGCGGTTCGGTCGTGCGAGGTATAGGCGTTGGCATCCGCACCGTAAGCACTGAATTTTTCAAAGGAATCGATGCCGTCCTCGTTGGCGAACAGCTTATGTTCAAGGAAATGCGCAATTCCGTCGGGAACCTCGGTGTATTGCCCGTCGCCCGCAAGGCAGAAGCGTGTATCGGCAGAGCCGTAGCGTGCTGCCAGAATTGCGTACGTCGTGGTAAGCTGTTTGGGAAAGACGAAAATATCAAGACCGCTTTTGTGCCTGATGCGGGTATAGCTTTCGCAGAGCAGGCGGCTGCGGAAGGTGGTCATCTCATGCATCTTCTTCATCCTCCTCGCATTCGTCCGCGGAATTCTCCGTGCCGTGGAGCATATAGACCGTATCCAGAGACAGACGGTTTGCGGCTGCAATCACGCCCTCGCGCGTGACCGCAGAAAAACCTCGCTCCATGTCTTCAGGCGTGAGCGAAACGTTAAAGAGCATACGACCAAGGTAATAGCTCTCCATGCTGCTCGGGCTGTCGGCAATCTGGCGATAAGCGTTTTGGAGCGACATAACTGCATAAGTGAACTCCTCGTTCGAGAAATCCCCCCGACGGATCGCATCGAGCTGTACCATAATTTCCGAATAGGCAAGGTCGAGATTTTGGTTTGCGACTCCCGCAGAGACAAACATCAGACCTTTATATGAATCGGGGGCGGCAAAACAGGAATAGCACAGACTGAGCTGTTCTCTAACATGGGTGAACAGCCTCGACGCGGGTGCCCCGCCGTAAAGCTCGCAGAAGACCATGAAATCAAGATAGTCGGCATCGGTGACGGTATATCCCGTGCGGAAGCCAAGCACCAATTTTGCCTGTCCGACAGCCTGTTCTTCACGGATCTCTCGCACGCCGGAGGCCGATCGGATGACCTGCGTCGTCAAATCGGGCACGGTGTGCGCAGGATATTCGGCCAAAACCCGCTCCAGATGAGCGAGCAGCTCCGGCTCTTCTGCCCGGCCAATAAAGAAAAGCTCAACGCGTGCACGGGCGAGAAGCGCGTGATACTGCTCGGTCAGCATTTCGACGGTGATTGCTTCAACCTCCTCGACCGTTCCGGCAAGCGGCAGACCGAAGAGTTCGTTGCGGCACATCTCCTCGACGCAGCGGTTGTGCGCATAGCTTTGTTTATTGTTGATCTGCGCGCGAATTGCGTCGCACATACGTTTCTTTTCCCGCTCAACCGTTCTCTCCCGGAAACATCCGCTTTCGTCGAAAAGCGGATGCAGCAGAAGCTCGCCCAGCATATCCACCGTTCCGCCGAGAATGTCGGTATCATCGGGTACGTAGCAATTATCAAGAAAATCAACCGATAGACCGATCACCTGCATATCTCCGCGCTTGAAATTCCGCGTGGTGAAATCGGCGGCATAAAGATCGTCAAGGCGAGTATTGATTGCGGCAAGTGACGGATAGTTTTTGCTTCCCTGCGTAATGACGTGAAGCAGGAGTGTGTTAAGTGCTGCGGTTTTTTGTTCGATCGGAACGATCAGATTAAGAGACAGCATAGAGGACTTGAATCGGTCGGTCCGAAGATAATGCAGGTCAATCCCGTTTGTTATGGAAATTTTTTTCATAAAGCGGACTCCTTTCTGCTGTCTTGAATTCGAAGAAACGTATTTCATTTTATTATACATGATTTCATGGATAAATTCAAGCCATAATCGACAAATAAAAGAAGAAAAAGTACGGGGAAAGGATTGCTTTATGTCGAGCGATATGCTATAATACGGTTGAAAACACGGATAAACAGAGAATCCGTTGATTAAAGAAAAGAGGACATTATCATGGCACACACCAAGTGGGTCTGCGGTTGGGCAACGCCGAGCACGACGGTTGCACAGCACATCTGTGATTATTTCAAGGATATGACCTTCCGTTATCAGATTTTTTCCACCATTGATGCGTCCGCAGTGCGGATTCATCTGTCGAATCGACACGGTCATGAGCCGGTGACTGTTACGGCAGCATCGATTGCCAATACAACGAACGACAGCAAAATTGATCCCGCATCGGCCGTTTCCCTTACCTTCGGCGGTTCGACATCGGTGACGATCGCCCCTGGTGAGGAAATTGACAGCGATCCCGTCGATTTCAAGGTCAGAGCAGGCGGGACCATTTCGGTCAGCCTCTATTTTGCGGGACTGACCGAATATTTCTGCGGCCATTCCAACAGCGGTCATTTTATCAAAAAATACATGACGCACGGCAATTACGTTTCTGCAGAGTCCTTCCCGCTTACGGGACAGGGTGACCTCGGTGCTTACCTTTTCCTCTCTGCGGTTGATTTTCTTGCCGATGAGGACGTCAGCGCGATCGTTGCTTTCGGTGATTCGATTACGGCACAGACCTGGCCCGACTGGTTTGCCCGCCGTATGTACGAGCTTGGCATCCGAAACCGAACCATCGTTCGCGAGGGAATCGGCGGCAATCGTATTCTTCGTGATTACGTTCACCGCGCCAGAATGCATTTCGGCGAACGCGGGATTGAGCGCTTTGCGAAAGACATCGATCGCACGGGTGCTGATCGCGTCTTCGTGCTTCACGGCATAAACGATCTTATTCATCCGGGCAACACAAATCTTATGAGCCCGATGAGCGAGTTGCCGACGGTGGACGAAATGATCGAAGGCTATAAGACCTATATTCGGATTGCACACGAGCAGGGAAAGAAAATTTATCTCTCCCCCATTCTTCCCACCAACCGCTGTCAAAATGAGGACGGCCTTCGCGAGTTTATTCGCTGCGGCGTCAACAATTGGATCCGCACGACCGATCTGATTGACGGTTTGATCGATTTCGAGGCCGCCGTCTGGAATCCCGACGATCATAAGCAGCTTCTCCCGATCTACGACTCGGGCGATCATCTCCACCCCAGCCTGGCAGGCGCAAAACAAATGGCCTATTCGATTCCGGAGGAATATTTCAGATAAAACAATCGGCTTCCATGCATTTGCAGATTAAAACGAAAAAAGAATAAGGTATTTCCTCTATCACCGTATCAATACGCAAGAGCTTATGGTTTACCGTGAAAAATTAGATTGATTCACAAAAGGATTGTCTATGTGCGTGCATAGACAATCCTTTTTCGTTTGGATTGGGGCGAGTTATTTCTCTTTGCAGATTGTAATTTTACGATGTGTCCATAAAAAGGTTATGAATCGTTACTTGATTGTTGTTTTGAACTGTGATAAAATAATATAGTGAAAAATATTTTCTCGAGGATGGAGAAGAAAATGGCAAATTTCAAGGAAAAACTGATTCGTATGATGTATGGCCGCTATGGTACCGATCAGCTTTACTATGCGCTGTTTATTGCGTATTTCATTTTGTTGGTTATTCACGTTTTTCTGCCATGGCCGCTTTTCTGGATTTTAATGACGGCTGATCTTGTCTTTATGTTTTTTCGGGTGTTCTCGCGCAATCATGCGGCGCGCCGCCGGGAGAATGATTGGTTTTTGCGTATCCTGAATCCCGTTCGGAATACCTTATCGCTGACATGGAATCGGATTCGCGAATGCCGCACGCACGTTTATCACAAGTGCCCGCATTGTCGGGCAATGCTTCGGCTTCCGCGCCAAAAGGGAGAGCATACCGTGCGTTGTCCCCGCTGCCGGGAGAGCTTTTCTATGCACGTTTACTTTGGAGGGAAATCATGACCGAACGACTTTATGACAATGGACACATCACAGAATTTACGGCCGCTGTGCTTTCCTGTACTGCCGTCGATGGACGATACGCCGTTGTGCTCGATCGAACCGCATTCTTCCCCGGCGGGGGCGGACAGGCCGCAGACAGCGGAATATTGGGCGGTGAACGCGTGCTCGCCATGCAGGAAAAGGCGGGAGAAATTCTCCATCTGATTGATTCTCCCCTTCCCGTCGGTGAGACGGTTGCGGGTTGTGTTGATGCCGAGCCGCGTCTGCGCAGAATGCAGAATCACTCGGGTGAGCATATTCTCTCGGGTCTTTTTTGGAGAGAATACGGTCTTTCCAACGTTGGCTTTCACATGGGGAGCGAGGACGTGACGATTGATCTTGACGGTGTTCTCGACCGCGAACAGCTTGATCGTATTGAAGCAATGGCCAATACCGTTGTTGCGCAGAATCTGCCGATTTCGGTCGCCTACCCTTCGTCCGAAGCCATGGAAATGCTTTCCTATCGCAGTAAGCTTGAGCTGACAGAGAACGTGCGCATTGTTTCAATTGGGGAGGACGGCGAAATCGACCGCTGTGCCTGCTGTGCGCCGCACGTTGCGAGAACGGGCGAGATCGGCATCATCAAGCTGCTTGATTTTATTCACTATAAGGGCGGCATTCGGATTCATATGCTCTGCGGACTTGACGCGCTTGAAGATTATCGCACGAAATATGCGGCGGTTTCCGCCATTGCCGCTTCCCTTTCGGTCAAGCAAAAGGATGTTGTATCGGGATTTTCGCGAGTATGTGAGGAAATCTCCGCCGAAAAGGCCGCGCGCGCTGCGCTGACGGCGCGTATGATCGAATTGCTTACCGATTCCCTCTCGGATGAAGAGGCTGCGCTCTTCTTTGAGCCGCTTTTCTCCTCCAACGATTTGCGTAAGCTGGTCAATGCGGCGCTGGAGCGTACGCACACGGCGATTGCACTGGCCGGAGACGACCGCTCGGGCTATGCCTACGTCCTCGGCAGTCGGCTGAAGGATTGTCGTACACTCAGCCGATCCATGCACGAGGCGCTTGGCGGCAAAGGCGGCGGAAGCGAAGCCATGATTCAGGGACGAATTTTGGCGTCCGGAAACGCGATTGCGGCGTGGTGGAAGGAAAACTGTTCAAAAACACTTGCAATATGAGCGGATATTTGATATAATTTTCTTGTAATAAACGAATGCGCGTCACGCGCATCGCCCGAACACGAAAGGAGATTTCTTATGGGACTGATCAAGGCAATCACCGGTGCGGCCGGCGGCGCTCTGGCCGACCAATGGAAAGAATTTTTCTACTGTGATGCAATCGATAACGATGTACTGATGGTGAAAGGAAAAAAGCGTACGTCCGCACGCTCCTCCAACACCAAGGGAGAAGATAATATCATCTCAAACGGCTCCGGCATTGCGGTGGCCGACGGCCAGTGCATGATTATCGTTGAGCAGGGGAAAATCGTTGAGGTCTGTGCTGAACCCGGCGAATTTACTTATGATTCTTCCACCGAGCCCTCGATTTTCGCGGGCAATCTCGGTGAGAGCATTCTCGACACCTTCAAGCAGATCGGCCGGCGTTTTACCTACGGCGGCGATACCGGCAAGGATCAGCGCGTTTACTACTTTAATACCAAAGAAATTGTGGATAACAAGTTCGGAACGCAGAATCCCATTTCCTTCCGTGTAGTCGATTCCCGCATCGGATTTGATGTGGATGTTTCCCTGCGCTGTAACGGTATTTATACCTACCGCATTGTTGACCCGCTGAAGTTCTATACCAAGCTGGCAGGCAATGTGAGCGATATCTACACCAAAGACAATATCAGCTCAACGATGCGCGTCGAGTTTGTCAGTGCGCTCGGACCGGCTTTGTCCAAGCTCTCCGAGCTTGAGCTTCGTCCGAATCAGATTCCCGCACACAGCACTGAGCTTGAGAAGTTCCTCAATGCAGAGCTCAGCGGTGAATGGGGGGAGCGCGGCATTGGTGACGTGAAGGTCGCCATGAATCCGCCGACCCTGACCGAGGATGATCAGGAATTGCTCAAGACGGCGCAGAAGACCGCAATGTACAGAGATCCCACCATGGCGGGTGCAACGTTGGTTGGCGCACAGGCAGATGCAATGCGTTCCGCGGCCGAAAACGATGCCGGAGCCATGACCGGATTTATGGGCATGGGGATGGCGATGAACGCAGGCGGCGTCAACGCGCAAAATCTCTTCGCTATGGGTCAACAGCAGCCCAAACAGGCCCCGTCCGCGCCGGCATGGAAGTGTGCGTGCGGTGCGGTATCAAACGGAAAGTTCTGCGCACAGTGTGGCGCAAAGAAGCCTGAGCAGACGGATGCCAACGTATGGCTTTGCACGGGCGGTGCGCAAAGCAGCGGTAAATTCTGTGCGCAGTGCGGTTCGCCCAAGCCCCAATCGGATGACGGGTGGAAATGTGTATGCGGTGCGCTGAATAAAGGCAAGTTCTGTGCCGAATGCGGCGCAAAGAAACCGACCGAGCCCAAACATTATCGCTGTGATAAATGCGGCTGGGAGCCTGCCGACCCCACAAAACCGCCGAAGTTCTGTCCTGAGTGCGGCGATCCGTTCAATGACGGTGACATAAAATAATCCCAACTGCGGCAGATATCACCGATCATCGTGATATCTGCCGCTTATTTTGAACTTCTGTTTCAATGAAGGAGATGATGGAATGGCGGAACTGCTTGAATATAAATGTCCGTGCTGCGGCGGTGCGATTGAATTCAATCCCAAGCTGCAGAAGATCGAATGTCCGTACTGCACGTCTGAATTTGATCCGGAAGCACTGAAATCGCTCGATGAAACAAGTGCGGCCGAGGAAAAGGACGATATGCAATGGGATACCGCGTCGGGCGAGCAATGGCGCGAGGAGGACGGGATGGCCGTCTATATTTGCAAATCCTGCGGCGGCGAAATCATCGGAGACGAGCATATGGCTGCAACCAATTGCCCGTATTGCGGGAACCCGGTTGTGATGCTGGGGAAGCTTTCGGGCGAGCTGCGGCCGGATTATGTGATTCCCTTCGAGCTGGACAAAAATGCCGCAAAGGAAGGGCTGAGGAAGCACCTTTCCGATAAGAAGCTGCTGCCAAAGGTGTTTAAGGACGAAAATCATTTGGACGAAATCAAGGGTGTTTATGTGCCCTTCTGGCTGTTTGACGCTGATGCCGATGCCAGTATCCGTTATAAGGGAACCAAGGTTCGGCATTGGAGCGACAGCCGCTATCACTATACCGAAACCAGTTATTTTTCGCTCTTTCGTTCGGGCAGAATGGCGTTTGAGAAAATCCCGGCAGACGGCTCGAGCAAATTTCCGGACGATCTGATGGAGTCAATCGAACCCTACGATTACAGCGAAGCAGTGGATTTTACCACCGCGTATTTAGCCGGTTATCTGGCCGATAAATACGATCTTGCGGCAGACCAACATCTTGATCGGGTCAACGCCCGCGCAAAGAAGAGCGTTGAGCGCACCTTCGCCTCTACCGTAAACGGTTATCTTTCGACGGTTGCCGAGAACAGCAGCGTGCGGCTGACCAATGGAAAGGCCAAATATGCTCTGCTCCCCGTCTGGCTGCTCAATACAACCTGGCGCGGAGAGAAATATACCTTTGCAATGAATGGACAAACGGGAAAATTTGTCGGCAACCTGCCGATGGATAATCGTGCGTATTGGCGGTATTTCGGGATTTCGGCGGCGATTTGCACCGCTCTTGCTGCCGTGGCGCTCTTGCTCTTCCATCTGCTGTAAGGAGGAATGTGCAAATGAAGAAAATAATCATTTTTCTCGCTCTCCTGCTGACGCTTTCCCTCTTCGTGTTCCCTGCCGCGGCCGAACCGACACTTCCCCGCCTGATCGACGAAGCCGATTTGCTCACCCGGGAAGAGTACGCTTCCCTGCTTGCCCGGCTTGACGAAATCAGCGAACGGCAGGCGTGTGACATTATAATTGTCACAGTCGAGTCGCTTGGCGGCGTTGATTCCTATACTTATGCCGATGACCTCTACGACAGCTCCGGCTTTGGCTGTGGGGAGAGTGCCGACGGAATTCTCCTGCTGATCGATATGGAGCGGCGCGAATGGACCTTCTCGATCGCGGGTAAAGCAATGGCGATCTTCACCGAAGCCCGGCAGGCCGATATCATCGATCGGATCATTGACGACCTCGGCAGCGGTGCGTACGGTGATGCCTTCCATGATTACGCCGATCTCTGTGACAAATACATCACCGAGGGGATACCTGCCTATTCTCACTATCCTGACGTCGATTACGGTTACGACTATGACGTTGATTACGATACCGGATCGTCATTTTCGTTTGGTTCGATTCTGATTGCACTTGGTATCGGTCTTCTCGGCGGATTTCTTTATACCGCTTCACTGAAAGCTCAGCTGAAAAGTGTTGCCCCTGCGGCATCGGCCGAAAATTATACAAAGAAGGACAGCTTTTATCTGACCGACAGCCGAGATGTTTTCCTCTATCGTAACGTTTCCCGCCGCCCGCGCCAGCAGAACAACGGTGGAGGTGCATCCCGCTCCTCCGGCGGCGGTGTACGCATGGGTTCTTCCGGCCGCTCGCATAGCGGTTCTCGCGGAAGATTTTGAAAATAATCGAACGAGAAAAACAGCTTTTTCTGCGGAAGAAGGCTTGGTGAAAAAAACTTCCTCTGCCTGTAAAAAATTCCCACAGACCGTTTAATTGGTCTGTGGTAATTTTTTTGCTTTGTAATTTCTCCGTTAAAAGGAAGAGAGAAATGTGCAGTCCTTTGGGAAATTTACCGCTTAGTTTTCCGGAATCCCCAGGCCGCGGGCGACAATGACGTTGTCGATGGCGATTTCTGTGCGTTTTCTTGCGGCCGGATGTACGATTTTCCGGTATCTGCAAGAAGGACCTTCCACATTGTAGTGCGTAATTCCGTATGGATGTGTCTTGCTTGCCCGAGATTTCTTTTGCGGCAGATGATTGACTTTTGACGGGAAAATTGGTATACTATTTTCAGTATTTTGCGTAAAACGGAGGCAGCAGTATGTCCGATCGATCGATTGAACGGCAGATTCTTGATCTGCGCAAGGAAATCACTTATCATGCACATCGTTATTATGTGGAGGATGCGCCCGAAATCAGTGATTTTCAGTATGACGCGCTCTATCGCCAGCTTCAGGACCTCGAGGCGGCCTATCCCGAATATGATGATCCCAATTCGCCCACCCATCGCGTCGGCGGGGCGCCGCTTGAGGGCTTTGTCAAGGTGACGCACAGTGTTCCGATGGGTTCATTGACCGATGTGTTCAATTATGATGAGCTTCGTGCTTTCCTTGCGCGGGTGAATGAGCAGGTGCCGGGTGCGCTCTGCTCGGTTGAGCCCAAAATCGACGGCCTGTCTGTCGCGCTGCAATATCAAGACGGCAGATTTGTCGGCGGTGCGACGCGCGGTGACGGTGCGGTCGGCGAGGATGTGACACTGAATCTCCGTACAATCGGGTCAATTCCGTTGACGCTGAAGACGCCCGTCCCGTCTCTTTGTGTGCGCGGCGAGGTTTTTCTCCCCCGTGCCCGCTTTCATGCGCTCAACGCGGCAAGAGAAGCCGCAGGCGAGCCTCTGCTGGCCAATCCGCGCAATGCGGCAGCCGGCTCTCTTCGCCAGCTTGATCCCCGCGTGGCGGCTGAGCGCGGACTGGATATTTACGTGTTCAATCTTCAGTCGGCAGAGTGGGGAGAGACGGCCGTGCCGACTGCGCACAGTGCGTCGCTGGATCAGCTTCGTGCGCTCGGCTTCAAAATGATTCCGCATGCCGTTCTGCCGGCTGAAGCCGATCCGATTATTGCTGAGATTGAACGGATCGGTGCTCTGCGCGATTCCCTGCCCTGCGACATTGACGGTGTTGTGATTAAGCTTGACCGCTTTGCCGATCGTCTTGTGATGGGTGAGGGGACAAATACACCCAAATGGGCAGTTGCTTACAAATTCCCGCCCGAGCAGAAGCAGACTATCCTGCGCGATATTACGGTTGCGGTCGGACGCACCGGCGTGCTGACACCGACGGCGGTCCTTGACCCGGTACGTCTTGCGGGAACGACGGTCACGCGCGCAACCCTGCACAATCTGGATTTTATTCGGGAAAAAGGAATTCTGCTCGGCGACGTTGTGACGGTACAGAAGGCGGGGGATATTATCCCCGAGCTTGTCGCGGCGCATCCGGAGAAACGAACCGGTAACGAGGCAGAATACCATATGCCGACCGTCTGTCCATCCTGCGGAGAGCCCGTATTCCGTGATGATGGTGAAGCGGCCATTCGCTGTACCAACGCCGCCTGCCCCGCACAGCTTGCACGAGGAATTGAACATTTTGCGTCAAAAAATGCGATGGGAATTGACGGTCTCGGCCCGCAGATCGTCGAGCTTCTGCTCCAGAATCATTGCATTGCCGACGCGGCCGATCTCTATACACTGACGGTTGATCAGATCGCCCCGCTTGAACGCATGGGGGAGAAAAGTGCACAGAATCTTGCAGATGCGATTGCACGCTCAAAAGATGCGGGCCTTGAACGACTGATTTTTGCGCTCGGCATCCGCAACGTGGGCGCGGTGGCCGCGGCGGCATTGGCGCGCCGCGCAGGATCGCTTGAAGCGTGTTTTACACTGACCCATGAGGAGCTTTGCGCAATTGACGATTTCGGCACCGTTACTGCTGACTGCGTTGTGAATTTCTTCTCGCATCCGCAGAATCTCGCGCTCTGTCACCGCCTGATCGCGGCAGGTGTGCTCACAACACCGGTACAGATGCCGACGACGGATACTCTCGCCGGCATGACCTTTGTGCTGACCGGTACCCTGCCCACCCTTACCCGCACGGAAGCGTCAGCAATGATCACCGACCGCGGCGGAAAGGTTTCTTCCTCTGTATCCAAGAAAACAACCTATGTGATCGCGGGCACAGATCCGGGATCTAAATTGACACGCGCCGAAGCGCTCGGCGTGCCCGTGCTTGACGAAGACGGACTGCGCGCGCTTCTTGGCTGAATGTAATTATAAATCGAGGTAATCCAAAATTCCGTTATAGATGCCCCGCGCAAACAAAGAAGGATTTTCATTCATCAATGCCGCATCGCCGGGATTGGTGATGAATCCGAGCTCAATCAGCACGGCGGGCATCCGGGTGCGGCGAAGCACATAGAGGTTTGTGCGTACGCTCATGCCGCGGTTGCGCAGTCCGGTCGCATCGGAGAGATCAGTGAGGATATCTTCACCCAACAAAAATGCGTCCGAATTACGGTTGAAGGCAAACCCTTCACTGCCGCTTGCGGCAGAATTTGCAGACGCGTTTGTGTGCAGGCTGATAAAATAATCGGCTCCCCAGCTGTTGGCGTCACGCACACGGGCGGCAAGGCTTGAGGCGTTGCTTGTGCCGAGCTGCGTTTCGGGGGTCGGACGGGATAGGCGCACTTCGAAATTACCGTTTGCCCGCAAAAGGGATGCAAGCGACTGGCCGATGCGGTAGACAATATCCTGTTCCCGCAAACCGTTTCCTTCCGCGCCTGCGTTCGGATTGACCGGATTATGTCCTTGGTCGATATAGATTTTGATTGCCATATGTATTTCCCCTTTTTCGTTACTGCTGTCAGCATATGCAAATACTGATTTTTTGATAAAAGGAAATTCATGAAAGAACTCAAACATATTCTCAGTTATACACGCCGGGCGGTTTCGGATTATGATATGATCGCCCCCGGCGACAAAATCGCGGTCGGTGTGTCGGCGGGCAAGGACTCTCTCACCCTGCTCTATGCCCTGGCAGCCTTGCGCAGGTTTTATCCGGTTCCGTTTGAACTGATTGCTGTTACCGTTGACATGGGCTTCCCGGGGATGGATTTTTCACCGATTGAAGCCCTGTGCCGCGAGCTCGACGTTCCCTACCATGTCATCCCCACACAGATATCCCGCATTATTTTTGACGTACGCAAGGAATCGAATCCTTGTTCGCTATGTGCCAAAATGCGCCGCGGATCACTTCATCAGGCGGCAAAGGATCTGGGGTGCAGCCGTGTGGCACTGGGACATCATTTTGACGATGTTGTCGAAACCTTTATGCTCAATCTCTTTCATGAGGGACGAATCGGCTGTTTCCAGCCGGTGACCTATCTTTCCCGCAGTGATCTTTATCTCATCCGTCCTCTGATCTACTGCCCTGAAAAAGATATTCGATATTTCACGGGAAAGGTTACCCTGCCGGTCATCAAATCCCCCTGCCCCGCTGACGGTCATACCGAACGTGAAACGATGAAGCAGCTCCTGCGCGCCCTTGACCGTGAGCATAAGGGACTGCGCTACCGTATATTTGGCGCAATACAGCGTGCCGGTATTGACGGCTTCCGCGAGGTCGGCAAGATGGATGGAATTGCCGCGTATGCGGAAGAGGAAAATGAATG
>JAZNCR010000001.1:0-3088 GCA_045587605.1 Eubacteriales bacterium | reverse complement strand
ACGCCGCAGAAATACCGTGCCGATCAGGCATAAAAGCATCACGCCGCAATTTCCTTGCGGCGTTATGCTTTTATGCCTGATCGGCACGGTATTTCTGCGGCGTACAGCCAAAGCTTGCTTTGAAGAGCTTGCCGAAAAAATGCGCGTCATGATATCCGACGAGAACGCCGATCTGCTTAACCGACATATCGGTCGTGCGCAAAAGCTCACAAGCGTGCCGCATCCGCAAATCGGTGATGTACTGCTTCGGTGACGTCCCGGTTGCGGCGCGAAAAAGCACGTTGTAGCGCGAATGGCTGAGGCTTTCCATCGCGGCGAGATCGGGAATCTTTATATCGGTCGTGTACGAGGCGTGAATATAGCGCAGAGAGCGAATCACCGGATTCTGCTCCTTCCGTGACAGCGAGGAACGGGCAAGCGAGATCAAAATCTGCTCTAACACCGATGCAAGCGCAAGCGGGCGGAAACGATCCTCCTTTGGGAAAATATCAAACAAACGGCCGAAAAGCATTACCGCACTCGTCTCTCCCTCTGCCAGGTAAACCGACGGAAGCGGATCGAAGCCCAGCTCGTGCAGATAAAAGGCGGCGTGCGAGCCGGTGAAATGCGCCCAAAGATAGTTCAGCGCTTCTCCCTTTCCGTCATAGCTGTACCGGTAATGATAATGCGGGGGAAAGAGAACGGTCGCACCCGCACCGAGAATCCGAACGCTGTCCTCAAAATACACGGTCAGCTCTCCCGCAGTAATATGCATCAGATAATAGTCCAACCGCCCGCCCGGATTGTCGGTCTTAAAGGGGAACTGCGAATGAAAATTCCCGGCACAGTTCAAAATCAGCGGTGCCGCATCAGACGCAGAGCTGCAGAAATTTATTGTGGAAGGTCCACTGTCCTCATAGGCATACATACCGAATCTTTTCATTTTTCTCCTCACACAATCAAAAAATACCCGCGCACGCGCAATTTGGCCGGTTGACTTTTTTCGCAAAATATTATATCATAAGGTGTGTAAACGGTCAAGCACCTCAACCAAACTTATACGGAGAGCAAAGGTATGAAAAACAAAAAAATCAAATTGATTCTGATCGGTGCCGGAAATCGCGGAAAAACCTATACCGACCGGGCGAAGGAGCTCGGAGAGCTGTACGAGGTCGTCGCCGTTGCCGAACCGCTTGAGGCAAGACGCAGGGACATTCGTGACATCCACGGCCTGCCCGACGACCGCTGCTTCACCACCTGGGAGCCTCTCCTGGCTCTGCCGAAAATGGCAGATGCCGCAATTATTGCCACGCAGGACAGAGACCATCTTGCCCCTGCACTTGCCGCAATCCGCTGCGGCTATGATCTTCTTCTTGAAAAGCCTGCTGCCCCCACACCCGAGGAATGTTATCTCCTCCAACGAGAGGCCGAGAAGTACGGCAAAAAGGTACTCATCTGTCACGTTCTGCGCTATACAAGCTTTTTCCGCGCACTCAAGCGGATCATCGACGAGGGAACGATCGGCCGTGTCATCAATATTCAGCATCGCGAGGACGTCGGCAATCTGCATCAGTCGCACAGCTTCGTGCGCGGCAACTGGGGCAACACGGCACGCTCGGCCAATATGATTCTTGCGAAATCATGTCACGATATGGATATCCTTGCATGGCTGCTCGGCCGAACGTGTACCCGCGTTCAGTCCTTCGGCTCGCTGAGCTATTTTACACGCGAAAACGCGCCTGAAGGCTCCCCCGAGCGATGCATCGACGGATGCCCCGTCGCAGAAAGCTGCCCGTATAATGCCATAGATCTCTACCTGAAAAGCGACAGCGCTTGGTTCCGCACAACCTCCACGAGACTTCCCTGCCCGACCGACGCTGACGTGGAAGAAATGCTCCGCACCACCCAATACGGCAAATGCGTCTATAAATGCGACAACGACGTCGTAGACCATCAGGTCGTCAACCTTGAGTTCGACGACGGTGCGACCGTCACCTTCAGTATGTGCGCCTTCAACTACGGCGGACGCGAGCTTCGGATCATGGGAACGAAGGGAGAGGTCTCGGGAAAATTCGGCAGTCCGACACTCACGCTGCACACCTATTCCCCGAGGAAAACGACCGAGATCAAGATTGCCGACAAGCTGGCCGACGATACGATCGTCGGCGGACACGGCGGCGGAGACAACGGCATCATGTACGCCTTCCACGATCTTCTCTGCGGCGTCGACAGCGTCGGCCTGTGCGGCATCAACGAAGCGATCGAAAACCACATGATCGCCTTTGCCGCAGAGGAATCCCGCCTCAGCGGCCGTGTCATCTCGATGGACGACTATCGGGCCGAGATTAAGGCACGAGTCGGGGAAAACCAATAGATTCACACCCTAAGGAGACAGGATATGAGTTGGTATCTTGAAGCAATGGAAAGAAATTTAAGCGAGAACGACGCACGCTGGCTGAAGCAGATTTATGCACCGAAGGTTGTCACCGTTCCCCCATCCGACGCGCGCCGCTGGCTATGCGTCATGCCGGACGGCGAGCTGCGCTGCTACGGCGAGATCAATAAGCAAACCATATACGGCGGCTCGGGCGAATCCGTTTATATTTCTTCACGCGACTGCGGTCTTTCCTGGAAAACCTATCCCACACCGAAGGGATCGCTGGGATCGGCCGTGAAGAGTCCCTGGTCGGACCGATATGTCATGTTCACCAACCGAACGAAGGGGGAGGATGCGGGGCTTTACGTTCAGCTTTCGGATATCGGTCCCGACGACACCGCCTTCCGTGTAAAAAAGGTGGACGACAGCGTCTATCCCTTTCTGATGCGCCCGGTCGCGGTCGAATCCTGCCGACGCTGGTTCTGCGGAATGCATTATATTGAAAATTATCACTATCACCCCGTCGTTGCCGTCTCGGACGACGACGGCGAGAGCTGGCGTATTCATCATCTTCCCTCCAACCCCGACCATGAGGTAAAGCCGCCGCACAAGGCGGTACGCTGGCAGAACAGCGGTGCCGAGCCGGACGTCGTTGCACTGCCCGACGGACGCATCATGCTGATCGCACGCAATTCGCTTGACGTCTTCTACGTCTACTATTCCTCCGATAAC